>JANOQA010000083.1:0-7727 GCA_031422145.1 bacterium
CGAGCTTATCGCAGTCTTGCACGTCCTTCATCGGATGTATGAGTCAAGGCATCCACTGTGTGCCGTATGTATATTTATACATACGGTAACGTGGGAAAATTATACTTCGGGTCTCCCGTGAAGGATATTCGAAGCACAATCCGTCCCTCTAACCTTATAGCTTATGATTCATTTGAATCTTGGTTCTTTGGAAAGGGGTATCCTCATTTGATTGAGGAGTCTGTCTTTCTCGGGGCAGAGTATCCGGTATATTGGAAGCTCTGACCCGTTGATCTTCTCCTTGCGGAGTTGATCGAAAGAATTTGTTGATGGTTTGTAACGCGTAACGACATATTTTGGAACCTATTAATTTGAGCTTTGAGTATCATACTCTTTTAAGGGAGTATGGTTTGTCTTGGCAGTCATTGAGTTGATTCCGGTAAAATGTTTTTTCTCGCTTGTGAAAAAGGCAGTATTTTCCTTCCCGGGATGGGTTGGTGGTACTACTTCTTTTTCGATTTAATTGTTACTTTATATATACACGACATTTATCGTCTGTCTCTCATCTTCTATTTCTCGTACACAGATGTTAAGGGGCAGAGATGGTCGCCACCTCACACACCAGAAGACGTACTAGTTGGTTTTTTGAGAATCAAATCATACTTTTCTTTGGGTGATACATCACGAGGATGCGTCACTTGGGAGAAGCTGGGGTTTGAGAGATACAGTTAAAGGAGATAGTCCATCCGCACGTTCTCGTACGGATACCTTGTTACGACTTAAGCCCAGTCAGTGATTTTACCATGGGCCGCAATATTACTTCGCGGACTTCCAGTAGAACCACCTCCCATGCTTTGACGGGCGGTGAGTACAAGACCCAGGAACAGATTCACCGTGACATAGCTGATTCACGATTACTAGCAATTCCAACTTCATGGAGTCGAGTTGCAGACTCCAATCTGGACTGAGATCGGCTTTGGTGATTGGCTCACCCTCGCGGGATAGCTACACATTGTACCGACCATTGTATCATGTTTGTGGCCCTAGGCATAAGGGCCATGCTGATTTGACGTCATCCACACCTTCCTCCTGATTAACTCAGGCAGTCTCGTTAGACATAGTAACTAACGACATGGGTTGCGCTCGTTAACGGACTTAACCGAACACCTCAAGGCACGAGCTGACGACAACCATGCAGCGCCTGTCTTCGGGTCCCTTGCGGGTACTCCACTGTTTCCAGCGGATTCCTTCGATGTCAAGCCTAGGTAAGGTTTCTCGTTTAGTGTCGAATTAAACAACATGATCCACTGCTTGTGTGGGTCCCCGTCTATTCATTTGAGTTTTAATCTTGCGACCGTACTTCTCAGGCGGGATACTTAATGTGTTGACTTGAAGCACCGGGTTACCCCGACACTTAGTATCCATCGTTTAGGGCGTGGACTACAAGGGTATCTAATCCTTTTCGCTCCCCACGCTTTCGTTCCTCAGCGTCAATAGAGTTCCAGGAGGCTGCCTTCGCTTTTGGTATTCCGGTAAGTATCAACGGATTGCACCCCTACTCTTACCATTCTGCCTCCCTCTCCCTCATTCAAGGGGAATAGTTTCGGAAGCAAGTACCGGGTTGAGCCCGGACCTTTCACTTCTGACTTATTCCTCCGCCTACGAACTCTTTACGCCCAGTAATTCCGGATAACGCTTGGGGCCTATGTATTACCGCGGCTGCTGGCACATAGTTTGCCGCCCCTTATTCTTGTGGTACCGTCATTATCTTCCCACAAAAAAGAAGTTTACACTAATAAAAGCTTCATCCTTCACGCGGTGTCGCTCCATCAGGCTTTCGCCCATTGTGGAAGATTCCTCACTGCTGCCTCCCGTAGGAGTATGGACCGTGTCTCAGTTCCATTGTGGCTGGTCGTCCTCTCAGACCAGCTATCCGTCATTGCCTTGGTGAGCTATTACCTCACCAACTAGCTGATAGAAAGCATGCCCCTCCCGAAGTGTCTTGCGACTTTACTCTTACGAGACTATCCGGTATTACCTTACCTTTCGGTAAGCTATCCCTGTCTTCGGGGTAGGTACAAACTCGTTACTCACCCGTTTGCCACTGATCAGAAGGTGACACAGAAAGGAAAAGGAGAATATCTATTAGGATATTCTTTTCTTTATCGCTCTGTGTCACCTTCATCACCGTTCGACTTGCATGTGTTAGGCGCACCGCTAGCGTTCATCCTGAGCTATGATCAAACTCTTTTAAACGTAGCATGTACAGTAGTTATGGTAGCTCTGACCTTGATATCACTCGAGAGTGAGACGGGGGGTAGAGGATACCGTACTTGTTGTACGCGACCAAGGGAAGGAAGGGTACTTGTTTTGAGGAAGTAGGATCTTGCTTCGATTGGATTTTTATAATTTTTTTGTACTTGGTTGTATCATTCTCAAAAAGACTATTACGTCTTCTTGTGTGTGAGTTAAGGAACAACGAATATCTGGAAAATCCAGGTACTCGAATTGAGCTGGCGTATCATATGAGAAAAGACTCACCTGTCAAAAGAAAAGAGAGGTTTTTTGCACCTCTCTTTTCTTTATATATCCAACTATATATTCTTGGAGTATTATAAGGTCATATATGTCTTTTTCATCATTACATATGATGTATAATTTTTAAGTTCTGTTACAAGACTATTTGGAATTATAGAGTGGGCCCCTATAATAAAATTATGACTCATTTAATAAAAAAAGTAGGAGGAATACTTCTCCTTACTATCGCCCTCGTCTCTTGTGGAGAAAATCCCAAAGTAGAAGTCTCAGTCACTCAAGATAAAAAAGCAGAATCTGTGCAGATATCTACGGAGGATCTTGGCAAGACTCAAACTGGATTTACCTCAGATCTCAAAGATCTTATGGATTCATCGTACGAAAAAGCAGCTACTACGACCGATCAAAAATAAAAACTATGTACTCTAAATTTTCAAAAAAAGAATGGATAGCGAGTACCGTTGCATGACTGGTTACTTTGAGTCTCGCAGGAATATTTCTTTATTTTGTACAGGCTTCTCCAGCGAGTGACTTCATCGGAGAGCTCGAGTCAGCCGTGACTGCCCCTGTGGTAAATGGAGTCCCCATACCGGGTGGAGGAGCCTCTCCTGTATCGAGTGGAGGGGGAGGATCATTTACGAGTACGAGTGGTGGATCATCTGGAGTGAGTGTCACCACTTCGAGTACGAGTGGTGGAATAGGGGTACTCACAAGTAACCCCACTCTTCCATCTCAAAATACCCAAATACCTCCTCTTGGAAATACCCCTACCCTGCCTATCAAACCATCACCCACTTCTCCTGTGGGAGTAAGTCCTGTATCCACTCCTATATCTACGAGCTCACAAACTCCTCAAAATATAGCTGAGACTCCGGATACTTCGGGTAATACTACGAGTTCAAATGAAAATACCGCGCTCGCTTTTGGAGGTCTCGAAAGTGCTCCGACGATCTGTAATCTCCCAAAGATCACAGATCTCGCCAAACTCGAAGAACCTACCAAAACCACGCTCAGCTGGAGATCTCTCTCCGGGGCTTCCGCTTATAGTATATCAAAAAAAACAGATTCTGGAGAATACGTTTTTATAGCCCAAGTCACCTCTCCGTCCTATACGATCTATCTCGCACCCGGAAAAGTGAAATATGATGAGTTTAAAATAACCTGAGTTTGTTCTACTACGCAGACTGCGTCTACCAATACAGCTACGATCACAAAAGTAAAAACGTGACCATTTCAGACTACTCTTTTTATATTACTATCAGGTATGATCGGACTCGGGATTTTTTATCGAAAAAAGTGGAGAGATTTTGTGAGATTTATCTAAATACAGAGTTAGAGTAACGAGATAGATGTAATACTCTACGCCTCACCCTTTATTTAGATGGTTCTTTTTACAGTTTCTCACTCAATCTCCGGTATCACGACTGGCTCGACGATGACCCAGTCTTTGCCTGGCTTGTAGAAGTCGAGATCTTTCGGATCGAGAAATGCAAGTACCGTATCGAGAAGCTCGGATACCTTCACTTCGATCTGAGTTCCCTTTTGCATATCTTTGAGCTGACAGACTCATTTTTTCGCCTCCATGATCCCGACGATCGCTACAAAACGAGCATTGAGACGATTGGCTTTTTTCATCTGTACTTTCATAGACGGAGTACCGAGAGAGAGCATAGAGTTGAGTCCTCGATCCCGAGCCTCGATAGAGAGAGGGAGCATGATCTTTTTTGCCTCGTCTCCGAGCTGGATAAAGTAGAGCTGGATAGCGTCTTTGTTGCGAAGCTGAACTCCGGTATCGATGATAGCTTCGATAAGTCGCTCGGCACCAAAGGCAAATCCTACCGCGGGGATCTCGTTTTTATGACCGAGAACCTTCGCAAGTCCGTCATATCGACCTCCTCCTCCAAAACTATCTTGAGTCCGACCAGATCCATCTACCCATTCCCATACCGTATGAGAGTAGTAGTCGAGACCTCGTACGAGGGTATGGTCTTCGGTATATTTAACTCCGAGAATATCAAGATATTCTTTTACTTTTGTATAAAACTCTGCGGACTCTTTTTTAAGGAAATCCGTCATTTTTGGAGCGATCTTGAGGAGTTCTTTGACGTCCTCATTCTTAGAATCCAAGAGTCGGAGAGGATTCGTCGCGAGTCTCGCAAGGTCGATCTCGTCGAGGAGGTGACGGCGAGCCTCGAAAAAGCTCTGCAACTCGATAATGTACTTTTCTCGCTCTTTTGGGAGGCCGAGAGTATTGATCTTGACCGTATATTTACCAGCAAGTCCGAGCCCATCGAGCATGGAGCAGCCAATATAAATCATCTTCGCATCGAGGATCGGGTCTACCTCTCCGAGTATCTCAGCTCCTACCTGATGAAACTGTCGATAACGACCTTTTTGGGGGCGATCATACCGAAAGTGTGGCTCGATATAGTAGAGATAGACAGGCTGTGGTTCTTCGGCGAAGTTGTTTTCGATATACGCTCGCAGTACTCCAGGAGTAGACTCTGGCTTCATGACGAGCTCTCGGTCTTTTTTATCTCGTAGCTCATAGAGCTCTTTGGATACTACGTCAGACCCAAGACCCGCGGATCGTACGATCAGATCTTTTGGCTCGAGAATAGGAGTGGAGATCCGAGTAAATCCATTTTTACGAAACTCATGTCGGGCTACTTTTTTGAGAAAATTAAAATATCTCTGGTAATCTCCAAAAATATCTTGCATTCATCGGACTCGTTGTGGAAATTCTGACATACAATGTGTGGCTAAGGACTACGAACATAAAATCAAAAGAGCGTCGAAACGCTCGGATGCTTTCAGTGTAGCTATATTGGAGTGAGAGGCAAATGAAATCCTGACACAATTCATTCAATTAGGTCATTCATTTGTATCGTGAGAAATATCAAGTCCCCCTAATACGAGAGAGTTTTGAGGCTACTCATCCACAAAGTAGGTCGAGTAGAGTCCCATTACTATACGTTTCTTTTTCTTTTTTGGATCGAGAGCCTGACGGTACTGATCTATTTTTGTAGCAGGAGCTCCTCCCGAAGAAAGAATATCTTTTTCCCTTCGTAGGACGGCGTCTCGAAATTCGTTATCTTTGAGAGCGAGATATCATCCATAGCGTCCTTCGAAAAATGAGGTCAGCATACATGAGGGGGTTGGAGTATACGATATGATTGAGTGAGTGGAGCGGGATATCTGCGAGTCCTCGGAAATTTGGATATAAGGTTCGTCTCGTTCGGATATTCCCGCCAAAATACCCTACTGAGATCCATACGAAAAAATAAGAAAATGTCACGAAATATGTATTTCGTAAAAATTCTTTGAATGCCGGAAGTTTATCCCTATACTTATATTACTTTTTACAGATATTGATCGGGTTTGGAACCTCGTGAGTCTCTACAAAGTACAAGAGTTGCCCGTTTGGGAACTTGGGTGGAACCGCCAGATACACTGGTCCCAAGGCTTTATCACTAAAGTCTTCTTTTTATGTCTGACTCAAAATTTGAGATGAAAGATCTCGTCGAATTTGCAAAATCAAAAGGATTTGTCTATCAGGGATCTGAGATCTACGGTGGACTCGCGAACTCTTGGGACTATGGACCTCTTGGGTCAGTCCTCAAAGAAAATATTAAAAATCTCTGGATCAAGAATTTTGTCCAAAAGCGAAAAGATATGACCCTCCTCGACGCAGCTATCCTCATGAACCCTCAAGTTTGGGTTGCCTCGGGTCATGTAGGGGGATTTTCTGATCCACTCATCGATGATAAAAATACAAAGGAGCGATTTCGGGCTGATAAACTACTTGAAGATCTCATAGAAGGAAAATGAACAGGAGCAGATTCACTGAAGTCAAAATATTCTCTTCCAAACCTCGTCCCCGAGTCATGGAGTCTCGAGAAACAAGCCGAAGTAATGCGGGGAGAATCAGTAAAAAACCCTAATACAGGTGAAGTCGGAGACTGGACAGAAGTACGAAAATTTAATCTCATGTTTCAGACGAATCAAGGGATTACTCAGGACAGCTCAACCGTTGTCTATATGAGACCTGAGACGGCTCAGGGTATATTTGTAAATTTTGCCAATATTGCTCGTACTTCTCGTAAAAAAGTACCATTTGGAGTAGCTCAGGTTGGTAAAGCGTTTCGTAATGAGATAACTCCAGGGAATTTTATCTTCCGCACTCGTGAATTCGAGCAGATGGAAATCGAGTATTTTTGTGAACCGGAAAGTGTCGCACCAGGAAAACATCTCGAGCTTCATGCCGAGTGGAAAAATGAATGCAAGAGATTTCTCGTCGAGGTGATCGGGATCAAAGAAGCATCAATCCGTCTGCGTGATCATGAAAAAGAAGAACTCTCCCACTATTCTGCAGCAACAACAGATATAGAATTTAAATTTCCATTTGGGTGGGGAGAGCTTTGGGGTATAGCTGACCGAACAGACTTTGATCTCAAGGCTCATATGGCAGAATCCAAACAAGATCTTTCCTACTTTGACCCATATACGAATACAAAATATATTCCTTATGTAATAGAGCCATCGGTCGGTCTTACTCGACTCTTCCTTGCTACTCTTGCAAATGCATACGATGAAATACCGGGTGAAGAATGAACCTCTAAAATCGTAATGCGATTTACTCCACAGGTAGCCCCTGTAAAAGTAGGAGTATTTCCTCTTATCAAGAAATTCTCAGAACCAGCAAATGAGCTCTATACAATACTCTCAGAGCACTTTGTTTGTGAATATGACGAATCTGGTACTATCGGGAAGCGGTATCAAAGAGCGGATGAGATCGGTATTCCATTCTCACTGTGCGTAGAGCCCGAAAACCACGCCCTATGACAAGTGACCGTACGAGACCGTGACACGGGAGAGCAGGAGATCGTCGCTATCGAAAGCCTCGTCGAATACTTGAGGAAAAAAGGATGCTAAAACATAGCCCCGTAAAATAGTATGGATATATTCCCAGATGACTTTACTCCTGAGAGATGACCGAGCCCCTCTAAAAAGGGAGTTTCAGACAAGACCTCCTGAGCCAAGAAAAAACACTACCACGAAAAGATCGCTGGACCCAAAGAAAGTCAAGCGAGTGAGGTGGATTTTAAAGAGGCAAAAGACGGATATACCTGGCTCGTGCAGAAGTCTCAGCCATCTCACACTGGTAAAATACTCTCCTGTAACTCTCCCGATGGCCGATCTCAGTCGGTGGC
>JANOQA010000084.1:0-6225 GCA_031422145.1 bacterium
GTCTGATATAAGTCCTGCTACAAGAGCCGATCCATTCCATTTAGGAATAGAGTCAATAGTATTTGAGCCGATCTTTGGATCAGATTCTGTGAAGGTTGGAAGAGGATCTATCGTGACATCTCCGGTGGAATTTACAGTGAGATACTTAGGCGGTGGAAGAGTTATTTTTGTAACATTATTAGAAGAATTTGCTGTATACACATTTCCAGCAGAGTCTATCGTAATGCCTTTAGGGGAGAATCCAGTGCCAAGAGTAATTACAGATCCAGCGGGGGTGATCTTCTGAACAGCAGAGGAGCTACTCGATGCTACATATATATTCCCTAATGAATCTATTGTTAAACTATTAGGACTCGTCATGGTACTAGCAAAAATAGTTGAAATCCCAGCAGGCGTAATTTTTGTGACATTGTTTGATAGCCTATTTGCCGTATACACATTTCCAGCGAAGTCCACAGTAATAGCAGAAGGAGAAAGTCCAGTCGTTCCGAGTACAGTAGAGACTCCGGCTGGAGTGATTTTGGTGACATTATTAGCAGCATTTGCCGTATACACATTTCCAGCAGAGTCTACACTAATATCTCAAGGACCAATGCCAGTCGTTCCGAGTACAGTAGAGACTCCGGCTGGAGTGATTTTGGTGACATTATTAGAACTATTATTTGTAGTGTAGATGTTTCCCAAGTAATCGATAGTAATCTTATTAGGATTTGTTCCAGTTGTACCAAATACGCTAGAGACTCCGGCTGGAGTGATTTTGGTGACTTGATTGAGAAAGAAGTTTGGTACATAAACATTTCCAGCTACATCGAGCGCTATGTCACCTGGATCACTTCCTGTCGACCCAAATGCAGTAGAGACTCCGGCTGGAGTGATTTTGGTGATATTTCGAGAATTATAATTTACCGTGTAGACATTACCAGCTGTATCTATCGTAATACCTTCTGGAGATGAGCCAGTAGTACCGAGTGTGGTGGTCGTAGGTAATGCAGGTATCAAATTCGGTAATCTCAAATTGCTCGCATTGATCGTCCCGACTACATCGAGTTTGTATGATGGAGTTGCGGTACCTATACCAATGTTAGTCCCTGTATCTGAAATGAGTCCCGCTATAAGGGCAGAACCATCCCATTTTGGGAGGTAGTTGAGCGTATTTGCTCCAACCTGTGGATCAGATTCTACCGACCAGGTAGCATTCCCACTCGCATCACTCGTGAGGATTCTCCCAGATCCAGAGCCATTTGGGAGTCGAAGAGCACTTGCATTAATGGTTCCGACCACATCAAGTTTATATCCAGGTGTTGTTGTTCCGATACCAATGTTAGTCCCTGTGTCGAAGAGACTCGAATTTCCTATAGTAACTCCTGTACCCGTATATCGAGGTATATACCCAGATCCTCCATTTGACCCTATGTCAGAAAGTGTAGCTCCTGCGAGAGTTCCTCCGACTGATCCCCCTCCTGCCCCATCGAGAAACTGTGATTTGATCTTTCCTTCATTAGCCCCAGCGGTCCCATCATAAAAGAGTTTGGAGAGGAGGAGTCCCACACTCCCTTTTTGATTTGTTCCAGCGGGGAGATTGGCGTCCTGTTGACGGATCGTATTGAGGTATGATTTTACATCAGATACATCATCCGCAAAAGCTCACTGGAATGAAGAGATAGTCAGAATTACTATGAGGGCGAGGGAAATCTGAGATCTAAGAGACATCATAAAAGGGTGGTTACCTTTCTATTAGATCACACAAATTCTCGGAGATCAAATTATTTTACTATATAGAAAACAGACTCTTTTCCTGTATTAGTGGAGACTACGTCACCCTGGAGAGAAAAAGCTTTTCCTCCTGGAGTTTCGATACTCGAGAGAGATGATCGATTGTTGAGGAAAAATGGATCATTCAAACTCCCACTAAAAGTGAGCTCTATACTCGAGTAGGTCTCGAGACTCAGAGAAAGACCCGCGAAATTTTGCCATCCAAGCGTACTCGAGTACGCAAATCCTCGCAGCTTTTGATCGGATTCACAAAAATATACATAGTTGACCGAGCTCGGATCGAGGCGTATATATCCAAATGTTGTGCTATATGCAGTCCCTCCGAGTCGATATCCATACGACCCCGAACAGCGATCCGTAGATCCGATGACTCGGACATTTTGACTCAGATCCCCCGAGTGATCCATTCGGAAAAATCCATAGGTACTATCGTAGTACGATCCTGTGAAATAGTTTCCGAGAGTCGTGGAGTCATTGCCTTTATTTATATACGTGACCGCTCCTGTCATAAAGGATAGAGTATTTCCTACAGAGCCTATACCACTCGCCACGGAGTATTGTACGGATCATTGAGCTCGATCGAGGGCATGCACAAAACTCGCTATACTCATAGAGATCAGAAATCCAGCACAAAGTTTTATAAAAAATTTCATATTCTCATTACATCACACTCTCCCAAAAAATCAAAAAAACTTTTTCTTCGATCGTTATCGTCTACACTAGGGGGATAATCTCTTCTTACATGTTTCTCTTGAAAAATCTTCGCAATCGAGCATTTACGCTCCCCGAGCTCGTAGTTGTGATCGCGATCGTAGCTATTCTCTCCACAGCCGCCTTTATATCCTACTCTTCGTTTAATATAGACGCTCGAGACTCTGTACGAAAAGCAGACATGGGGAATATGAAAGTAATCCTCCGCTCTACCAAGCAAAAAAATGGATCCTATCCCACTCCGACTGGCATCACCACGAGTATCTCACGATGAGCCACCAGTACAGGAACGCTCGTAGCCAAACAAGGGAAATTTCTCCCCGATCTCGGACTTGAAAATACGACTCAGACATTTAATGATCCAAAGACGAAGTGACCCTATCTCTACTCCGTCACAAAAAGTGGCCAAGAATATCAGATCGCTATGACGCTCGAAACTCCCGTAGAGTGACTCACTGCGTACGTAGAGGGAGACTATCGGAGCGTGATGGCGAGTATCCCATCTCTCCTCGTCGCTACCGGAGCAAGTATCCTTGATATCGATATCTCATCGAACCAGTCACAGTACATAGTCAATGGCTCAGTCAAAAATCTCCCCTATGATATGACAGGGGTATTTCAGAAAAAAGCCTCTACACTCTCTCAAGCGAGTGGTACAGGAGGATTTGTCTCGAGCACTACCTATACGAGCTGTGAGAGTATCTATGAGGCAGGGAAATCAGTCGGCTCTGGATCGTACTATATCCGTAATAGCTCAGGAGCTCTCACTCAGATGGGATGTGTGATGAATTACTAGGGAGAGGTACTTCTATTTCTTATTTCAGAACCCCACCGTACAGAGGGGGAGGAAGATATATATTTTTGAGATCTCTGAGAACTGTTTGAGTCCCCGTAGGGACGAGTTTTCGAAGAGTCGAACAAAATACTATACTTACCTCCCCCCTAGGAGAAAGGAATGAGGACCATTCGTGAGATCGACCGCTGCGTACATTACTTTTCTTAGGTCGGACCATGCCGACCAGCTTCGAAAAGTAAGTAGAGCTACGCGTCCTCTTATAGTTTGAACGATAGTCTACTTTTTCAGAGAGTCTCTCTAGCTCGAGTGTATATTATCCTTGATATACTTCGGATTATTGGCGTATTTGAGACCTTCGTCTACCGTGATCTCCCCTTCGTGGATGAGATCGATGATATCCTGCTCGATGACCTGCATACCTTCTCGTTTACTCGTCTGCATCACGGATGGGATCTGGTGGAGCTGGTTTTCTCGGATGAGGTTGGAGATGGCGGTATTTTTGGTGAGGACCTCTTTGACGAGACGCATACCTGAGCCATCAGACTTTTTGAGGAGACGCTGAGAAAATACGGCTATGAGCGTATCGGCGAGCTGGAGGCGAACTTGGTTTTGCTGCTCGGATGGAAAAGCATCAATGACTCGAGAGATCGTCTGATACGCACTTCGTGTATGGAGCGTAGAAAATACGAGATGTCCGGTCTCGGCAAGTTTGAGAGCCATCTCGATCTCTTCGGTATTTCGCATTTCTCCAAAGAGGATGACCTGAGGATTTTGTCGCATAGCTCCGATGAGGGCCGTACCGTAGTTGGGCACATCACGTCCGATCTCTTTTTGTTCGACGATAGATTTTTTGTGTACGTGGACATACTCGATCGGATCTTCGATCGTGATGATGTGTTTGGCTTGGTTCATGTTGATCTCATTAATCATAGCAGCCAGAGTCGTGGATTTACCTGATCCTGTCGGTCCTGTGACGAGGACGAGCCCCTGCCCGACTCGAGTGATCTCTTCGTAGATAAAGGGAAGGTTGAGGTCTTTGAGAGCGGGGATATTTTGAGAGAGAAGTCGCAGGACTATCATATAGTATCCCGACTGGAATGATACATTTCCCCGAAATCGATAGTCATGAAATACAAAAGAAAAGTCGAGATTTTTGGTCTCGAGGAGCTTCTCATGCTGCTCTTGAGTGATGAGAGAACAAGCAAATTTCTCCGCTTGCTCGGGAGTGATGATGGTCATTTCTTCATCGATGAGCACGAGCTCTCCCGATATCTTTACCGCAGGATAGGTCCCGACCGTATAGTAAAAGTCAGATCATTTATTGTCTCCTACTACTCCGAGAAGTGCGTCCCGTATAGGGTAGTCGGGTATAAGTGCGTAATCAAGCATGAGAGAGAAATTAGAGTTTACTAGCGACCTTACCAAGACTAAAGAATGGGAGCATAATAGAGAGTACTATAGTTCCCACCAAAAATCCAACAAATACGATAATGAGTGGCTCGAGAGCCGTCATAATATTAGAAATAAATCTACGAAGCTCCTTTTGATAGTTTTGTCCTACTTTGTGCATACTCGATCCGATCGTTCCCGTCTCCTCTCCGACATTTACCATATGCACGAGGTCTTCAGGAAAATACGGATTGGTAAATACGCTCGTATCTTTTTTATTTTCTGGAGAAAGCCCCATAGCTACCGAAAGCTTGATACCCGTTTCTACCTCGTTTTTGATACGGATGATATCTTTTTTATAGTGAAGATTTGGGACGACATTGGCGGAAGTCTCGAGCGCTTCGAGCATGAGGACTCCAGATTCGAGGAGGAGATGGAGTGAATTGATAAAAAGGATGATGTTCATCTGTTTGGATATATATCCAAACACGGGGATCCTCAGAGCTATATGACCGAGAACTTTTTGACCAGTATAAGTCTTTCGAAACATAAAAAACCCTATCATCGATCCTATGAGTGCGACGATGAGGAGTATCCAGTGATTGATCAAAAAGTCAGAGAGGTCCATCATAAATTTTGTCAGTGCGGGCACCTCGACTCCCGTCTTTTTAAAACTATCCGTGATCTTTGGGAGGATAAAGGTGAGCATAAATATCACCATACAGAGTGCAAGACTGATGAGGATCACTGGATAAATCAGAGCTCCTTTTATCTTTCCCGTGATTTCTATATTTTCGAGGAGGGTCGCCTCGAGTTCCGCCATGACCCGAGGGAGTGTACCCGTCTTTTCTCCCACCTCGACGAGAGCGATGATGAGTGGATCAAAGTATTTAGAGTGTTGTCGAAGGGTATCAGATATAGAAAGTCCGTGATCGAGATTGGACCGGATATCACCTACTATTTTCGCAAGTTTAGGATTTTTGATCTGCTTCTGTACGATAGAAAAAGCCGTCTTGAGGTCGATACCGCTATTGAGAAAATTCGCAAGCTTATTAATAAAAGCCCAAATTTCTTTTGGACCTATACCCCCTATGACGATCGCAGATGCTACTTTTTTTAGTACTACTTTTTTTCCTTTACGATCATCTTCTATTCCTTTACGAGCCTTGAGAAGGATATCTCGAAATTTCTTGTTATCAAAAGTCCCATCGTCTTGGATAAATCGTGTTTTCGATGTAATTCAAAACATAGTTAAATGTTACCGTTTTTATAAAGTATATCGATCGTCTCCCGTATCACGATCCCATACTCCCCTTTTTTGAGGAGTTCTTCGAGCATCTCATGTTTTCTCGTGAGATGATCTTCGAGCTTGGTGGCTTTGGATTTATCTTCGTTTTTTATGATCTTCTCGAGGAAAAATCTCATCCGATCATGGACAAAGCCTTGTTTGTAACAACTCGTCACCTCTTGTTTGAGTCGAGCGTATTCTCCGATCTTGTAGAGGATTTCCATATTGGCGATACGGGCCTTGAGCTCGCTCGCGAGTCGCTCTTTTT
>JANOQA010000085.1:0-4203 GCA_031422145.1 bacterium
CAGCGTATTTTTCGGAATAATGAACGAGCTTGGAGTGAGCTAGCCAAGTGATGGCGATCATCGAGAGTACACCAAAGGTAACTCCTGACATATACGCGATCCCTTGGGAGTCGGTTTTACCGATGATATTTGCGGAGTTTACCACTATATCATCGGTACAGTTGATGAGAAAGCCAGACATAGCTGCGAGGCAAACCTTGATGGGTGACGAGGGGATAGGTTGACTATCATCATCTCCCGATGTGCTATCTTTTGGCCAAGCATTATACCCGAGGTATACGACGAGCAAGAACGCACCGATGAGAATGATACCCTGAGCCTGAAATCCGAAGACTTCTCTCTGAAGAAAAGCAGTAAGTACTCCTCCAGATAAAGCTACTATTCCCACCATGATCGCAAAGGCGACTATGAGACCGAGCGTTGCACTCAGTCGTTCGAGGGGATTGCGAGTACCGGAGATGATGCCCCCAAATATCAGAGCATCATCTACTCCCGTAGCATACCACATGGCGAACCCCCAAAGAAAGAGGGCGATTTCCATGTTAGCTTTCTGACTCGAGAGCAGCTATCAGCTCCATCGCCATGACGATGTACTGAGCTTTGGCGAGCTCCCAGTTAGGATTGGTCATCAGTTGTTCCAACTCGCCGTCAAGGTAGTTGCCGAGTACGTAATACTCAGAACCATCCTTACCGATCACCAGTACCACGAAATCAAACATCTTGCCTGCCTGACCTTCGAGCATGATGATAGCTCCAGTGACGGGTTTTTTGCCCGAAAACATGAAGGCTTCGATCGGTCCCCAGATCTCAGTTATGTCGAGTACTCGACCATTTTGTACCATCTGGAAGACAACATGGCTTTCGCCACCTTCCGCTGGGATGTGCATTACTGCAATCTCATCGATCGAGTGAGGCAGTCCAGCTTGCCCGAGAAGGGTATTTATTTGTTTGAGTTTGAAATCTACTATTTCGTCTGCTTTCATAAAAAATCCTCCTGTGTGTTGATGAAGCTCACGTACTATACCTTCACTCGAAACAGAGTCAATATTAGAATGATATTTCTGTGGTATAATACAGAGATGTATTCTGGTTTTTTACGCCTTCTCCAGACACTGCATCTCGATATCCATTTCGAGAAACTCGATCGTAAAGTCAGTCGTCGATCCTTCACAGTTGATACGGACATCTTTTCCGAGTCGAGACCGGAGAGTACGTACGAGTGGATGAATGATCTTGGACATCATTTCGCTCTTGCTCTCGCAGTAGGATGATTTTGGGAGCTCACTCACATGGATCGAGTCGGATCATTTTTCGATAAATCTCTCGAGGAGGTCGATCGTCGTCTGTTGAGAAAATATCTCTTTAGAGCTAACTTTTTCCCCGTCGATAAACATTTTTCGAGCAATACGATCGATGAGTATGCCTCACTGGGAGAGGGCTTCGGTATTGTAGGCTTCGGTAGATTTTTTCTGACCGTCTTTTTCTATGAGATAGCGACTCATCTTTCGCAATGCATGGTCGTAGCCAGCTTTGGTATCTTGCTCGATCGTGACCTCTGCTCGAAAGGTTCGGAGAGGAGTCTGACCGTCAAATACGACATTGAGCTCGGGATATCTCGCTCGCATCTCGGAGAGGGCTTTGTAGAGATTTTTCTTGGCGACTCCACGTTTTCCGTACCAGACAAATGAGCCACCTTTATTGGTCGTGTAGAGGGGAAGTATCGTGATATCGTTTTGATCGAGGATGCCTTGATTCATGAGCTTTTTCCAGAGGAGTCCGAGGAAGTCTGATTTTCCGTCGAGTTTTTCAAAAGAGTGAGCGAGCTCATTAGCATAGAGGAGAAAACTATCGATTGATCCATCGTTGGTATCCATGACTTCGTCGAGTCGAGAGAGGAGGTGAGCATTTTCGAGGAGGATGACCTGTCGCATAGAGTCGGTATAGTGCCGACTCGACATCTTGAGGCCGAGCTTATTGGTACACCAAGCGGCTCCATTTTTGGCTTCGGTGGAGCCACCTCGTAGGTCAAAAGTACTCGTTTTCATCGCAATACCAGAGTAGATTACTCCGTATTCGAGGGATTGTTTGAGAGTATTTTCGACTCCTGCGAGTTTACAGAGCTGACGCTCACGTCCTGGCTTGAATACAAATACACTGGGAGCTGCCTCGGCGTACAGGGTCTGAAAAGATACTTGTCCTTCGATCTCGGGAGCTTTGACGATACTCTCGATCGCTCGAGCCGTCTCACTGATACGCATACGTTCATCACTGATCACTCCATGAGAGCTCGGACCATTCACGGGAAATCTCATATAGTCGATCGCATGAGCGAGGACTCCCGCAAATGTCCCAGAAAAAGCGAGTGAGTATCCACGAGGAGCTTCGGAGAGGACGTTGATCGTGATATTTTCTCGAGCGAGTACATCCCGGAGGAGGATCTCGAGGTATCAAAAAAGCTCTTCACTGTGATCGATGAGGTCTTCGAGGGGGAGGGATTCGAAGCCTCCGGATTCGAAGGTGAAGAGCTCGGTAGTACCGAATGAGAGTATGCCACTGCCAGGACTGTCTGCTGGGGAGCGAGAGATCCCGACGAGACAGGAAAGACTTGTTTTTTCTCGGGCTACGATGGAGTGGGTGAGGGGTCAGCCAGTGATGACGGGATTGAGTGGGACGGAGAATCTCCCAGTAGCCACGAGATCGTGAGAGCTGAAAAATCTCTGGTAGGTGGCGGGAAACTCGTCTCGAAAGGAGCGAGAAGTGAGGGGGATGAATTCCGACATAACTGGGTGGGGGTTACGATCGAAATACATACTACTCACTCGTAGGATTATCCAAGAAGATCTGGTACTTTTTCGTAGACCTTGCCACTATATATAGGGGGTTATCTTTCCTATAAGCTCTCTACTAAGCCAATATAGAGAGATAGTTTGCTAAATGTCGTATTTATCTTTTAATTTTTAATTAAATATACATATTTTATCAAAAACACAGTTTCTTGATCAAAAAATGTATACGATACGAGCTATATATCTGATGATATTCCTGTATATAGTAGAGAAATTTCTCTTTTTCTACTATCCTTGGTGGACTATCTCCTTAGCCAATTTCGAGGCCAGACATTATCTATCCTTTCTCCTCGTATGGGAGCGAGTCATACCGTACGATCTGCGTAAGTGAGTATGATATCTTGATCTTCACCAGGATAGGAAAGAGGGAGTCCTCGAGTATAGGCTACCATTTCTATCTCGGTCAAAGCGTGAGTGAGAAAATGACTCGTAAAATATCGAGGATACTCAAAATTTGGAGTAAATCCCTGTCGTTTCTCGTATTTTCCGATAGGGACTCCGATCTTTATATAGTAGGCGAGTGAGAAATATTCTGTCATGGGAATCCTAGATCGCACGAGGAGTACGATATCTTTATATCGGAGAAAAGTCGATCACTCTATCTCAGAAGTCTTCGCTCCGAGTCACTCGAGTCGTGATACGAGATGG
This sequence comes from bacterium, assembly GCA_031422145.1. Classification (GTDB taxonomy): domain Bacteria; phylum Patescibacteriota; class Gracilibacteria; order BD1-5; family UBA2023; genus JANOQA01. Next base: position 3,495 of record JANOQA010000085.1, read on the forward strand.
AGGAGGTCGGATCCGTGTATGTGAGATATGGCGTCATGTGGAGGAAGGACTCTTTTGGCTACTGGGGTTGGGGAGATCTTTCGGATCTTGGCTATGAAGAATCCTCCCGTTTTTTCTATATGGGGCCAGAATCTCTTTTCAAAGAGGATTTCGATACTCTCCCCATAGGTAGCTCGGACAGAGTCGAGTACTCCTTCATTTTCAAACTCATTGAGCGTACAAGTCGAGTAAACGAGTATCCCACCGGGCTTGAGGGAGTCAATCCCGGCATGGAGGAGCTTGGACTGGAGTCGGGCGATCCCATGAATATTTTTAATATTCCAATATTTGAGTCATTCTTCTGCCTTGAATCCGATCCCTTCGCCCGAGCAGGGGGCATCGAGGAGTACTCGATCAAAAGTATTCGGGAGTGATTTGAACTCTATTCCGTTGAGATTGGTGACGGCTATATTTGGGCTTCGGGATCGCTCGATATTGTCGATGAGGGGACGTACTCGGGTCTTGGTAAATTCGTTGGCGACGATACAACTATTTGGAAAAAGTTCGGCGAGCTGAGTCGTCTTGCCTCCGGGACTTGCCGCCATCTCGAGGATACGATAGGGGGTAGTGTCTATCTGATGATCCGAGAGTACACATACACTCGTAGAGGCAGCGAGCTCCTGTATATAAAACTCTCCAAGGAGATGCTCGGGAGTAGAGCCGAGTGGAG
>JANOQA010000086.1:0-7202 GCA_031422145.1 bacterium
GTCAGACTTTAAAGTCTGACGCACCTTTTTATATTTTACCTACTCTCCCTTATTTAGAATAAGGTATTGAGTAATTCTTTCTATCATATCCTCCCGACTCTCATACTCTATAAAATCCTTTGTGATGACCTTCAGAGATCCGGATACTTTTGATCCAGATTTATAGATACAGAGTATTGGACAATCAAAGGCATCCGCCCAACCGAGCTCTATCCCAAGTCCCGTAGCTGAATAGGATACCTCCGCGATACAGAGATCACAGACTCGTAATATATCTCGTGATACAACTTGAGTAGTCTCTACATGTAGCTCATGCGGAAGTATGATCTCATGTTCAGTATTGAGCTGACTCTCTCGAAGTGGATGGTATAGTACATCAAGGTAGTCGAGTTCTTTGGAGTGGCTGATATAGATTCTCATAAATTTTAGTGTAGATGAATATCTAGAAATTGTTTCAAGCTCACTAAATCTCTCCTTTTGTACTCTGGATCATAAGAGTATTTACTGCATCAACAAGAATAGTTTTCATACTATGATGGCGAAAAGAGTTTTTTTAAAGCAATATATTTCTCTGGATCCAAGAGAGCTTCATATAAGTCAGGCACAATTTCTACATCTCAAAAGTGAGGACTTCGTCCGATTTGTAGAAACTCATCGAATGTAACGGTCTTGAGTCGAATTTTTTCTCCTCAGTCTAATGACTGATCTGCTACTTTCTTGCATCATCTTACTACAAAGAAGTATACAACCCAGTCAAGCTTAGTAACTGGTTGAACTGCTTTCCAAAAGATATATTCGGATGCTTCATATCCAGATTCCTCAAGAAATTCTCTCTGAGCGCCCATAAGAACATCTTCATTTGGATCAATCCGACCACCACAACCACTTACTTTTGATATAGTATTCCCTGGTTGCTCTTGTTCTATCAAAAGAATATCTCCAGTATCTAATATTCCATATACAATCACCGTATCTGGTCGTTTTAGTTTTTCAAATGTACGCACTGTACCGTTGTACATCTCTTGTTGCCACTGATATACATCAAATATACTCTCCTTATAAACACACTCTGCATGATCTGGAATAGGTTGATTAGAGATAGGACGGGTGATTTTCATATTCCTTTACTGATAGATCCAAGGAGCGATCGTATTGAGGATGAATCCTACAAGAAAAAGGAGTACAAGGCCAGATAATACTTGACCGATACGTTTCTTTGACTCTCCATTTGCATCATTAGTCACCGCGTATTCGATCCCCGAATAGACGATCATAAGGACTCCGCAAAGTGCGGTGATAAACGTAGCGTATTTGATAAGAGATCCGAGGATTCATTGAACTGATGCAAAACCTCACTCTACTGTACAGGTAAATTTTTTCTTTTCTGGACCGGTTCCTGCTTCTGAAATAGGATCACATTTAGCACCTGGGATCTGCTCCGTTACGACTACCTTTACTGGAGATCCAGCTGCATATATCTGACTCACCCCTACTACTCCAAACAGAGAAAAACTCATTACAAATACTAAACTGAGCCGTAGGAAAGATATGAGAGTGCGAGAGGAAAATATCATAGAAAAATAACTAAAGTCTAAAGTCAGCAAGATCTCTGAGGAATGTATAACTCGCGAGAAGGATGATCGTAGCGATGAGGGTATTCACGATGATCCGTTTCCCCTGCTTCGCTCGCTCTTCATCCCCTCCAGAGGTGATATAGTACCAGCCCCCGAGGATGATGAAAAATATCGCGGTAGGCCCTGCAAAAAAGAGAGCGAGATTGGCGAGTGAAGCAAATATTCCCTGTCATTTCGGGAGATCTCCCGAGTACGCTATACTCACCCAAGCTTGGATCACTCCGAGAAATATGAGTGAAAGAAATCCATATATAGCCTGTCATTTTGCCTTTTTCTTCGCTTCTTCATTTCCTCCCGAGACGATCAGTTTAAATCCTGCCAGCGTAAAGAAAAGGACCGCCAGTCCAATGACCGCTATCTTTATAAAAGCGAGTACTCCATTTTCTATGGTGGAGTTCCAGACATCAAAATTTACAAATATGTTATTCCCGGTACGTCTCGCTGCGGTAAAATCCGATCCCGAGGGATTAGCTGTGACATCGAGTTTTTTGACTTCACGCCCTGCTGTAAAGACATTGTAGAGCTGGCCAGGTATATTGACAAAGAGAAAGGCAACCATCGCGTAGATGAGTTGTTGTTTTTGCTTGGTGAGGGCTCATTCATCTCCGTAGGCAACTACCATCATAATCCCCGCATATACGATAAATATCACCGCTGCTCCGTTTAATATCACCTTGAGTGTAGAGAGAATACTCTTGGCAGCTGTTTGAGCTTTTTCAGCTGGATTATTTCCAGAGATCTTATTCATACTCGCTGCTGAGAGTTGTCCTTCCCCGGGGATACCCCCTTGTACTCCGGCATCTACCGCATAGCTTGAAAAAGTCAGAAGTCCGAGGATCAGAGTAAGAGTCGTCTTTTTGAGGAAGGGAAACATAGGGGTTCTTTTTATGTAGTATAGCCAATAATACTTGAGAGAAAAGGAAAACTGATCTATTTTCGAGTAAATAGCAGGCAGATCCCTCTCTTTTCCCATTATTTAGGAGTTACCAGGGGATAAACGAGTGAGTTTTTGCAAAAAAAATACAGTTGAGGTACTCTATTTGTACACCTATGATCAACTACGAGATTACGCACCTCATCCATTCTCTCATACGGACCAATAAAATGGTTCATATCATCGAGTCGATGTTTGATCGTGGAAGCTCCGGAGAAATATTGATCGATGGACTGATCGATCAGTTTAAAGATTTTCTCAGGAAAGATGATACCGAGATATTTGAGGTTCACCGGCTCAAATATCTGACCTATCTCGATAGTTTTAAATCGGGGGCCAAGCTCCTTCCTCAGATATCCGAGCGAAAAGATGCCGAAGTAAACCTCATACTTCTGGAGCTCTACGAGCTCCCAAAAAAACGAAACAATCTCTTCTCCATATTACTTTTGTTTTATTTTCTCATACATCATAAAAAATCAAAAGGAAAGGTTATATTCAAGATTATACACCTGTATTTTTTGATTATTGTGTATAGAAATCGATGAGATATCTCTATGCGTCGAGATATCGAACACCTCGATACCCAAACACTCCATCCGATACATACTCATATCAAGAAATACTGGGATACTATCAAGAAAAGATATGACTTTGCCTATTCTCAGTATGTGATCCCTGGAGGGATGATATCGATCCTCGGAGGTATAGGAGCTCTCTGTATCAAACAGTTCTGACTCGCTGACCTCGTCCGAGCCGATGCGGCGAGTGCTCTCTCGGGCCATATGAGTAACCCTCTAAATAAAGTAGCTATGGACTCTATCCTCCTCGGTCGAGTCACAGACGGGATCTACTCCAACATACAAAGTATCGGACTCCAAAATATCCTCATGATGGTGCTCATAGCGATACTCTTTCAGTCTATACGAACTGGGTTTACCAATCTTCTCGTAAACTCATTTTTCATAAAAATATTTGAGTTTACTGGTACATTGATCAAAGGAGTGGCTCGGATTGTCGTATTTCTCTACAACTATATCATCTACATCCTGGCGACTCGATATTTATTTATCGCCATCCAGTATCTTCTCCAAAGATCTATACTTCCAAGCCCCGTAGTCGTGGGTGTATTTTTATCTGGATATGTGATGCTCTATATGAGCGTCATCAGTATTTATGTAGCCTGTATAGTGTATATGCTCCCGTGGGTACTGCCTCTCTGGCAGATCATATCCATAATACTCCTCGTAGGAGCTCTCCTTATCTACGCAAATACATCGGGAGATATTCAAAATTTTCGAAGCTTTCTCCTGTGTATAGAAAATATGCTCGGAGGTGGAAACAAGGAGGTATCGAAGGAGAAGGATACAGATCCTACTCCAAAGGTAGCGTAATACTCTAGGCGAAAAAATCGAGAGAAGGCTCTCATGGTATAGATAGGCCTATGCCTTTAGATGGAGACTCACCTTTTGCGATCATTTGAAACATCTTTCCTAGGTTTTTCATACGAAAAGATTCATCCGCTCCTTTTATATATTCGAGTAATTCAAGAAGTGGAAGGATTTGATCTTTTGAGAGTGTATCAGAAAGTCTTTGTAGAGTATCTCCCGTAATTGTATCGCCTTGTAAAATGATCTTATGCTTCTCGAGGAGAAATCTCACTTCTCGCATTCTTGCGATCCATTCGGATGGTATATTTCCATAGTGAAAAAGGTATCCATTTTGTCGATACATGGATATCCTATTTGATCCACTCTCTCTCGGGCGGGTCATTTGATAGATCAAATCTACTGTGGATTTTGGTATAAAAAATCCTGCGTCATCAAGTTTATGACTCAGTTCGTGTAGCGGAGTAGTATTTCGAGTTTCTGATGAGGGCTCTAGAATAATTTCTTCATTCTTTGAAACAATCCCCCCTTGAATAGGAAACTGTGTGATAAGAGGGAGGGATTCTCCCACAACTGGAATAGCTTTCTGTACTTTCATACTCTGGTTGTATCCTCCATGTATCATACCAGGAGCGATACTCATTCGAGAAACAAGATGAATTTTTGGATCTCTGAGTCTATCGATGCGTAGTTGTTGAGCTATCTGAGCTTTCTTCTTGTCTCCAGAAAACTCTCGAGTAAGTCGAGCCAAGTAGGATTCTGATATAATTTCTTGCTTGAGCCATTCTAGTTGTTCATGAATAGATTTTTGTAGCTCATCTTCTTGTTCTTCGAGCACTCCACTGGAAACGAGAGTATATCCAGGTTCTTTTCTTGGGTATACACGATCGAGAGATGAAGCGGACTCTTCTTTAGTCATCGTTGGTAAAATATCCGATATAGTCTTCTTCTTTTACGATACCCGCATCTCGGAGTTTATCCGCAGAATTTCTCATAGGGATCATTCCCTCCTGACTTCCAAGCTCAATGTTATTATTGATCTGGACGAGATCTCCGGACTTGATGAGATTTTTGATGGCGGGAGTGATAAACATGAGTTCATGGATCCCCACTCGTCCGTGTCATTCTGCTTTTGGGATGAGTCTTTGAGAAAGGACTCCGAGCAGCGAGTCAGCGAGTCGTACCCGTACCTGAGTCTGGATATCTGGATGAAAAAACTGTATCAGTCGATTGATCGTCTGTACGGAACCTGAGGTATGAAGCGTAGAAAATACGAGATGTCCGGTTTCGGCGAGATTCATAGCGGCCTCTACGGTCTCTTTATCTCGCATCTCCCCTACCATGACGATATCTGGGTCTTCTCGCATCGCTGCTCGTATCGCTGAGACAAAAGAGTCGGTATCTCGGCCGACTTCTCGCTGAGAGAATATAGAGTTTTTATCGGTGAATATAAACTCTACTGGATCCTCGATCGTGACGATATGTTCTCGACGTTCTTCATTGATACGGTCGATCACACTCACCATAGTCGTAGACTTACCGGATCCTGTCGGTCCAGTGATCAGAAAAAGTCATTGTTTGGCGGTCAATACTTTGGATACTCCGGGTGGAAGTCCGAGATCTTCCATTTTCTTGGACTCTCGTTCGATACGTCGAAGGACAAATCCGATTTTCCCGAGCTTAAAAAACCCGTTTACTCGAAATGGAGTCCCATCCGTGGAAACATATGCAAAGTCTGAGTCACGTTTCTCGAGAAAAAGATCTGCTTTTTTTGTATCGCCTCGATAGAGTTCTTGGACGAGTACATGAGCCGCTTCATGGGAGAGAATCCCCGCCTGAGGGAGTTTTCCAAGCTCTCCATGCACTCGAAAAGCGATGTGTTCTCCTTCGGCGAAATGCACATCAGAAGCTCCAATTTTGATCGTATAGGCCAAAATCCCCTCAAGAGCGAAGGGATTGGAAGTTTGGGAAGTTTGAGTATCAGACATATATTAGGCAGTGAGCTGAGAAGTGATGAGTGTAATGAGATCTTTCGTACGTTTTCCAGAAGCACGAGTCTCGTCAGCCTGAGCTATAAAGCTCTGAGCTTCGATCGCGAGTCGGACTCGCTCTGCTTCGAGACGAGATCTCTCGGATTCGCATTTTGCTGCAGCATCGAGAGCTTCCTGGATCTGAGCTTCGATCTGAGTGTCATTTTTTCGGAGATCTTCGATCGCTCGACGGAGCGTACTATCGGTATCTGGTACCACAGAAGATACCACTGTCATACTTGGAGTCATGACTTCGAGGACTGGAGTATCTATTTCTGGTGCTATCGATAGTGCCATAGGAGATATCTCAGATATCATATCTACCGCAGGAGTATCGAGTACGATCATCGGCTCTATGATCTCAGTAGGAGTATCGAGTATCAAGAGAGTATCTGTATCTGTCGCCGCGACGATCGCTCACTCACTGATAGGAGCATCAAAGATCATGAGGGCATCAGCTTCTGGAGTCACTCACTCAGAACTATTACTCGGACTAAAAAGCTCTGCAGCAGTATTTGGTACGTCCTGTACCGTAGGAGTGTCGAGAATAATGAGACTCTCCGGAGAAATATCAGAAGAAGTCGAGAGAGTAGGTGAAGTCGAAGAAGCTACGGTAGTAGGCTTGTCCTCGAGAATAGAATCAAAGAATCCCATATAAAAAGGTTAGGTTACCTAACAAGATTAGCATACTCAGGACTGATTTGCAAAAAACGAAGGGTCGTTTATACTCCGTAGCGTTTATTCGTATCACATCAACTATGGACTTTTCCAAAGCACAAGAACTCATGAAGCTCCAACAAGAGGCTCAAAAGATCCAAAATGAGCTCTCTAACATCCATATAGAGGCCGAAGTAGACGGAGTCGTCGTCACCGTAGATGGTCAGATGAAGATCGTATCGGTCGTCATCGAAGATACCAGTCTTCTTTCGGATCAAAAAAGGCTCGAAAAAGCTACTATGGAAGCCATCAACAAAGGACTAAAAAAGTCTCAGGAGATTGCCGCTGACAAAATGAAGAGTGTGATGGGATCTATGGGTCTCAATATCCCTGGAATGTAGACTACAGAGTTCTCACAATAAATACGATATTTGCTACCTCCCCTCTCGTCAAAAGCGAGTTTGGGAGGATTTTTTTGCCAGTGAGTCCGAGAGCCTCATGAGTCGTAGCCCAGAGTGCCATAGGTGCGACCCAATCAGTCAAAAGTACATCTGAAGCGGGG
>JANOQA010000087.1:0-8574 GCA_031422145.1 bacterium
ATCTGAGTCAGAGTCTCACATCTCTCATGAAAGAAACCGATACTAAAAAATTTAAAGATCAGGCAATCGCTCTTCAAAAGATGGTAAATTCGGTAGACGGTCTCAAAAAGAAGATACGAGTAGATGGTGATATAGGAGATCTGACTATTGGAGCTATTAACTTCATAACTGGAAATACTCCTAAACCTGAAAAAAAGGAAGATTCTCAATCAGTACCTAAAACAAAAGAAAATCCTACACCAAAATCTCCTGAAGTAAAAACTCCTGAACTTACTCCAAAAAGTATCACCCTGAAAGATGATGGAATCATGTCTGGTGAATTCACGTCTGGTGGAATGACTCCATACAACGGTTTTATGATGGATAAAGATAACACAGTGATAGCTATTTATGCGGAAGGAAAGAAAGTTACTGATCCGAAAAGGCTTGGATATTTTAATGAAACTATGACAGCGGCAGATAAAGTGAATGTTCGAAAGGAAGCTAGCTCATCTCCGAGTGTTTCTGTAGAAAAAGAAGCAAAGAAGGGCTTTATTCAAAAAGATGTACTCAAAGATGATGGTACTTTGTTTTCGGGTAATTTTTTAAAAGATCAAACTACTCCCTATAATGGATTTGAGATGAATACCAAGAATGAGGTCACTGCCGTATACGCTGACGGCATAAAACATACTTGAGCAGAATATATCTCAGCATTTCAAAAAGAAGTACCCTCTAGTACGCTACTCAAGATCCGTGAACGTACTCAGGCAAAGGATACTACTCCCGAAGATTCTGCAGATAGCACAATCCATGCTTTGGGAATGTCGGCTTAGATGAAATCACAGGCTTCGGCCTGTTTTTTGACAGGAAAATGAAAGTTTGCTAAAATAGCAGAATAATAACCCCAATAATTATATGTCTGAGATACATCAAAATAATGCCTCGCTCTCTGATCAGGCCGGAAATAAAATAGACGCACTTATAGCTCATAATAACGGATCTAAAGAACTTAAGAACACAAATGATGCCCACTTCAAAAATGCATTTACTAGCCTCTGGCAGTGAGTAAAGTGAGATATGAAGCTACTCGGAAGGAATATAGTTACAGCTGCTCGATGAGTACAGGTAGCTGGATACACTGCTGCAGCAGATGTGGCAGATGTGGCAGATACGGCGAATAAAAAAGTCATTCAACCTACTGGTGATTATCTCGCAAGAGTTCCTGGTGCAGTAAATGATACAGTAGTTTCACCTACCATTGTATATGGGAAAAGAATCCCTGGTGCAGCAAAAGAAGTAGTGATAGATCCAGCTCTAGAGATACACCAGGCTGCGGTAACTGAAGTTTCTAATGGTGCATTTGCTGTAACACATGAATTTCCAGCAGCGGTAAAACAAGCAGCTAAAGATGCTGTAGTCTGAGCAGCACGAGAAGTGATGGCCGAGGTTAATCGAGGAACTCCTGGAACAAAGCCTACTCTTGTATCTAAATCTGAGATCCTTGCCTCAGTTTCTTTGAAAAATACGGATAGCATTACTCAACGTATGAGTGCAGAAGGGAAAGCTTTATTCAAACAAATTATCAATACTCCTAACCCACTTCAAGCTGAGGTATTGCGAGGATCTATACATAACTGAGAGCTTGATGTAAAAATACTCCAAGAAAAACTTAGTACGTGAAATCAAAACTTAGCGAAAGATGGTAATTTTGGTCCTCGTACTCTTGCTGTTCTAGCAAACTTAAAATCTAATACCGTAACTCGATAAATTATGTTTAATGTAGAGCAAAATATAAAACTCTTTCAACAGGGATCATACCAAGAGCAGATTCAAACTATTGAGAAGCTTGCTGTATCTAGTGATACTTCTGAGTTAGATGATTTTCAATCGCTCCTTCTCTACGTTAGAGAAAATGAAGATTATACACTCATTCTCAATATGTACCGAGTATTTGCTGAGCGTGCTGACCAGATTAATATGGAAACTTCAAAATGAGATATAAAAAAGATCGAAGCATGACTCTCGCAAATACAAAAGATTCGTGAACAAGAAGCTGCAGAAAGAGATAGGTAATCTACCATGGAAAACTCTAAAATAAGACCCCTACCAACACGAGATGTATCTACCAAAATAAACATCTCTAATAATTACCAGCATAGTACTTCTATTCGATCTAGCTGGTTCTTTGCATGCCTCGCCAGTACGATTCTCTCACTCCCTTCTGCCTATTCTCAATCATTCTGAGAACGAGTTACATATAGTAATAGTAGTCACAAAGGGTCATTTACACTCGTAGATATAAACGGTCGTCGTTGATATCTAACCGCCGCTCATGTACTATGAATCAAAACACAGAACGATCTAGCAATTATACCTGAGTCAGAATTTCAGATCATTCGTAAAAATTCAAACTATGTGCCAAATATTAGTTACTCCATAAGTTTTAATAAAATTAAGTTACATGATGGAATCGTCCTTCGAATCAAGCAATCCGATACAGTACCAGAAGTTAGATTCTCTGGAAAAGTTACGTGAAAACTTGATGACTACCATGAGGTGACATTGTCTAATTTAGATGAACTTATGTCTACGGCTCAGGTAGGAACAGACTGGAAAGGAATATCTTGAACTGCTGTTTTCGATAAAACTGGAAGTAATATTATCTGAGTTATTCAATGAGTTATTCAAAATAACTCAACCAAGTTTTATATTCGGAGTCTCGAATCATTTTTAGAAACTCAACGATAATCTCACCTCCTCCCAGCTCGCCACTCGTACTCCGAGTTCGCGAGCTTTTTCGAGTTTGGATCCGGCATCTGACCCGACGATGAGACAACTAAGTTTTGATGATACCGAGCTTCGTATCTCTCCCCCGTTCGCCTCGATCCACTCGTGGATCTCGTCTCTGGATATTCCCTCAAACGATCCCGTCACACAGTAGGATTTCCCAGAAAGTGGGAGATCTTTACTATCTACCAGAGATCCTCCACGATCGAGCGAAGGAGTGACTTCCTTCAAGAGTCACTCGATCATAGTCCGCTCTGTCTCCAGATACGAGACGACTGACTCTGCTCCAACTGGTCCGATATCTCGGATACTTTCGAGCTCTTCGATCGTGAGAGAAAAAAGAAGGGTCGAGAGAGCTATCTCCGAGTTTTTAGCTCGATCATTTATATGTTTTGCGAGGAGCTTGGCCGTCTTGCGACCTACCTCAGGTATCCCGAGAGCGAGGAACCATCGAGCGAGCTCCATCGTACGAGTCGCCTCGATCGCAGAGAGGAGATTATCGGTCTTTTTCTCTTCAAATCCCTCGAGATCGAGTATGGCAGATCGATACGTATGAAGTCGATAGATCGATGGAAAATCGGTGAGAAATCCTTTTTCGAGAAAAATATCGACGATCTTTTCCCCGAGTCCGTCGATATTTGCGGCGTGTTTACTGGCAAAGGATTTGAGAGCTCCACTTGTCTGAGCGGGACAACTCGCCGTATTGGGACAGTAGATCGCTACTTTACCGATATCTTGTGTCAGATCTGCTCCACAACTCGGACATATCTTTGGTATTTCTACTACTCGTTCGTTTCCCGTTCGTACATCGATGATCACCGAGACGATCTCGGGGATCACCTCTCCCGCTCGCTGGATAAATACCGAATCTCCGATGCGTACTCATTTACGCTCGAGCTCTTCGTAGTTATGGAGGGTAGCTCGTCGTACCACGACTCCTCCGACATGGATCGCTTCGAGATGAGCTACCGGTGTCACCGTACCCGTCCGACCAACCGAGTGTTCTATATCTATGACTCGAGTTCGTACCAACTCCTGCGGAAATTTGTACGCGATCGCATATCTCGGATGATGCTCGGTCGCTCCGAGCTCTCGCCAGATATCAAGATCCTGGAGTTTGAGGACGAGACCATCGATATCAAAGGCAAATTTCGGACGATTACTCGAGAGACTCCTGATCCTCTCCCCCGCTGCCTCAATCGTCGGAAATCTCTCGAGAAAAGGAGATACGAGAAATCCCCACTCCGAGAGCTTTTTTACTTCATCTACATACTGATGAATACTCCGATCAGTCTCGAGGAGTGGGACGCTATACGCATAAAAAGCGAGTCCTCTCGATCGGGTGATTTCGGGATCGAGCTGACGAAGACTCCCAGATGCGGCATTTCGAGGATTGGCGAAGAGTTTTTCCCCGCTCTCGAGTCGTCGAGTATTGATATCAGCAAAAGCCTGATGTGGCATGACTACCTCCCCACGTATTTCGATCTCGTTCGTATGAGAAATATATTTTGGGATAGACTCGATCTCGAGAGCGTTGACGGTCACGTCTTCTCATTCTACTCCATTTCCTCGAGTGAGAGCTCGTATGAGCTTTCCTCCTTGGTAGAGCAGAGCCAGACCGAGGCCGTCAAATTTGAGCTCCAGGATACACTCGAGGGGATCTTCACGACCAAGGACTCGTCTCGCCCGCTGTCCAAACTCAAGCATTTCCTCAGCGTCATAGGTATTGTCGAGGGAGATCATCGGAGCGAGATGACGTCATTTCTCAAACTGTCTCGAGAGGAGGACGTCGATCCGAGCCGTCGGAGAAGTCGGATCGTAGATGCTTAGTTCTCGTTCGAGATCCTGGAGCAGGCGAAAAAGGATATCATACTCACGATCAGAGATAACTGGATCAGAGTGGACATAGTACCGCTCATTATGAGATCGCAGTACTCACTGAAGTTGTCACACGAAAACACTATTTCTCTCAAATTTTCCCTCGAGAAATTGGGCTGACTGAGCGAGTAATGTCTGTATTTCCATACGCCTATGCTAGCGAAATTTGACTCGATCGCAAACCGATATAATAAAGTGACTCTCCTTGCAATTTTCAAGGTTATCATATACTTTCAACATGCGAAAATATATAGTTTCTGGATTGCTTATAGTATCATGTTCTCTTGGAGCATACTTTCTTGGTACTGCTCTTGCTGAGAGTCGTACCGCAGGAGTGCCTTTGCCAAAAAAAGAAGTCATCCTCTCAGAGATCGAGGCAAAATACGCCGAAAATCCAGAAAATATATTTGAGATCGTAGCGGAGACTCGGGCTCTCCTTTCTGGAAATACCAAGACACAGAGTGAAATAGCTCGAGCTCGCATACGACTCGATCGAGCAGTAGATGCGTTTTATCGCAAACATCTCGACACCGTCACGCTCGGTCTCCTACAAAAAAATGGTCTCGAGAAATATAAAAAATCCTACGAATCCCTCTCAAAAGAAGATCCAAAACTCGGACTTGGAGCAAAAAGTCGTATGAGTCTGCGAGAAAGTATTACGAGGGAGAGTACGATAGATCCTACCTCTCAGTCTTTTGAGTCGTATGTATACATCACGGGGAGATCGGGTACAGGAGGATTGACTCTCAGTGAGGCTACTCAGACGGGCAGCCTCTCCAAAGAAACCATGCAGCTCATGATACGAGCCGAGAAATGACAGTTTGCTGGGACGGGTGTCGTCCTCTCCAAAGAAGATACTCGTGATATATTTAGTAAATATCAGCTCCGCCCCTGGAGTCAATGAGACCTCCGACAGATGCGACGGACCATCACTTCCGAGTCTCTCGGTCAGGAGACGAGATATACTCGAGCCTATCTCACGGCGGTCGACCTCTTTCGAGATCGTCTCACGACTCGGATATACCTCCGCGATACCCTCAAACACTCCAAACAAAAAGAGTCTCTTTCCTGTGAAGCGAACTCTATCTCCAATCTTTTCAATTACTATCGAGATAAAACCAAGAGTCCTCGCATCTCAGAAACCGAGGTATTTCGCATCATGCCAAAAGATGAAAAACTCCCTGAATCAATCGATACAGACTCAGGTGCTGTGCGGATCTGGGGAGATCCTGATACGCACTTTGTCGGACGAGTCGAAGGAAAACAAAGCTCCAATCCAAACAAACTCACTGGATATGGGATACACCCAAAATGAGCCCTCCCAATGATCCGAGATGAGCTCACGCCTCGTGGGTACACCGCAAATATCGAGCCCCTAAATGAATTTAACATACTCTGGTCTCTCTATGAAAGTCATCCAGTCCTCATGTGGTACGTCTACTCGGATGATCCGAAAAAAGGATTTGCTCAGCTCGAATGGGATACCTGGGCAGGACAACCCCGCACCGGCTATGTCGGAGAACATACCGGACTCATCGTCGGAGCCGAGCTTTCGAAAAATGGAGATCTCCTCAAAGTCGGATACTACGAGTGACGAAGTGAAAATATCATCTGGGAAGACTGGGAAACTCTCAAAAGGAAGGCTCAATACTTTGAGGGAGGAGTGTTTGTAGAGAAGATAACTAAGTAACACTCCAACTATCAGAAAACTGATCTAGATAAGAATATCAAAATTCTCTCAAAAGCGAAGCTATTTCTGTGAAAATCGAGTACCGAAGTGAGCTGTACTACCATGTACAGCGAATGAGGAACGGAGATTTGAACACAAAGAGCGAGTTTTTCAGAGAATTTTACCCCTGACGAAGATAAAACCCCACCGCCACGCCCGCCGTCTCAGTCCGAAGTATACGATCTCCGAGCGATATCGATCTCGCTCCTCCCGCTATATATCGCTGCATTTCGAGCTCTGACCAGCCCCCCTCAGGACCCACCCAGAGATCATATGCTACCTCAGGAGATTCCCCTATGACACTCAGAGCTACTCCGAGCGGATGGAGAATGAGGGCTCCTGGAGCAATAGCTGGAGGACTTAGGAGGAAATCAATCTCCGGCAATATATCCCCCTGACATTGTTCGATAGCCTCTCGGGCAATATCTCGAAGACGAGGTTCTTTTTTGGCGAGAAGAGGAAGTTTTTGAGATCGCTCGGACGGAAAAAATACAAATTTCTCGATCCCGATCTCCACTCATTTTTGAAGGATATATTCGAGCTTTTCAATCTTGTTTGGGAGAGCCTGATAGAGCGTCACTCTCGAGGCCCTATCTAAAGGTTTCTCGATAATATTTTTCTGGAGGAGTTCCATACTCGATCGAGTGATATCTATGACTTCGTAGACGATATCTTTTCGATCTCCATTAAAAAATATGATCCGTTCTCCTTTCGAGATCCTCAGTACCCGAGTAAACTGATGATAGATCGGGTAATCTTTAGAAAAAGAGAGAGTGATTCCGAGTGTTTCTGGGTAATAGATCCTTTGCATAGACAAAATATATGTCGAAATGCGACAAAACCAATTGATTCGATATACTTTATCCATGTTTACGACCAATACACCAAAGCGTCCGTCTCGACCATGAGATATTTCTCCTCGAGGATCCCTCCGATATCGAGGGATTCTTCGTTCGGTCGGAGCGGATTTTGGATTTATCGAGTATGACGGTGGAGAAGATGTATTTCTCCATGCTCGAAAGTCTCGTGGAGCTCTCGACGGAGATGAGATCGTATTTGAGATCATACCCGGTCGAGGTGGCAAAACTGAGGCTCGAGTCCTCGAAATATCTCGTCGCTCCATAGAGCCAAAGTACGGGACTCTCGAGAGGGTCGGACGAGTCGCCACTGTTTCCCTCTACCTGAGTGATCTCGTCCTCCCGGTATCATCCAAAGATCCCCTTCCTCCTACCGGGACGAGTATCGGAGTCATCGTCGAGGGATTTGGGCGATCAAGTCGAGCTACCCTCGTCGGTATACTCGGTCGAGAGACGGACGGAGGATTCGAAGAAAAGCTCCTCCTCGCGGAGAGTGGAGTACGGATCAAATTTCCAAAAGAAGTCGAGAAAGATGGCGAAATACAAAGCCTCGAAGATCCCCTTCTTGCCCCCATAGGTACTGGACGGAGAGATCTTCGAAGTCGTACGATCATCACGATCGACGGAGCTGATGCCAAAGATCTCGATGATGCTATCGAGGTCATCCCTCTCCAAAAATGAGGATACCGTCTCTCAGTCCATATCGCAGACGTGACTCACTACGTGATAGAGGGAGGAGAGCTCGATCGTGAAGCAAAAAAACGAGGTACCAGTATTTATCTCGCTGATAGTGTGATCCCGATGCTCCCACCGAGCCTCTCCAACGGAGCGTGTTCTCTGCATCCGGGCAGCCCCAAACTCTGTCTCTCGATCGATATAGACATAGCCCTCGACGGATCAGTGGGGCGTACTGAGGTCTACGAAAGTCTCATCGAGACGGCTCATCGTGGCACCTACGAAGAAGTCGAGCTCGATCATCTCGGACACCCCACCAAACTCCCCCCTCCGGTACGAGAGATGCTCTCGCACGCCTGGAGTATGAAATCTATCATGGACGCTCGACGCAAAAAAGAGTGAAAGATTAATTTTCCTTCTACCGAATCCAAGCTCATCCTCGAACAAGGGAAACTCATCCGGATCGAGAGTAAAAAACATCTCGAATCCCACGACCTCATCGAGACCTGTATGGTCCTCGCCAACGAAGAAATCGCCAAGTTTTCTACCCAGATGAAGCTCCCCTTCCTCTATCGAGTCCATGATACTCCGAGTGAAGATGGACTCGCTCGACTCGAGGATGTATTTCGCTCGCTTCAGATCCCTTTTGTATCTCGTGGGACTCGT
>JANOQA010000088.1:0-2745 GCA_031422145.1 bacterium
ATAGTGTTTCTCCTCCTCGGAGCTGGAAACGTAGATGATCTCCGATATCGCCTCATACCTTCTCTTTCACTCTCTCGCTAGTATATGCCATACTCCACTGATCTTCCGCTCGTAGAGCGAACTCCCCTCGCTATCATAAAGACACGAGCGGTGATCCTCCATGAAGGAAAAATATTACTCGGAAAGCTCGATCCATGGAATTTTTACTGTCTCCCGGGTGGAACGCTCGACCCTCAGGAGACTCTCCGAGAATGACTCGCTCGAGAACTCATGGAAGAGCTTGGTGTCATAGGACAGATAGGGCCGCTCGTTTATACTCAGGAAATCATCCGAGAAAAAGAAACAAAATTTGATTTTTGGTTTTGGATAGAAAATCCAACTGACTTTTTATCAGTAGATCTCTCCAAAGTAAGTCATGGATTTGAGCACTCAGAGGTGGGATTTTATGATCCTCGATCTCTCGATGCTCCCGTAAAGCCAGAGCGTATCGCCGAGCTCCTCGATATCTGGAATGAAAAAGGTCCCGTGTTTGTACAGGAGCTTACTTAAATAGTCTTTACAGGACTATCGATACCACGGAGAGTGGTATATCATATGAAATTACGTACAGAAGTGACGAAATACCGCTCTTTCAACTTTTCTACTCTGCCTATGTTTGACATATATGTCTATATACATATAAAGGTATTTAACTATGCCTAATTATCTAGATGAAAGAGACGATGCTCTACAATCTCTCTGACTCATGAAGTCGATATCCGAAATAGATATGGACGTCACTCCCACTATATATTTCCCCTACCTTTCTGGGGAATATCTTTCTCTTGCAACAGCTGTGATGCGAGTCCTTGCAGAGGAAAATGAAGAATTTCTTGTAGTTGTAGAGGATAATGGACTCCACTTTCTTCTCTCTCTAGTATGACTTTCTCTTGTACGAGCCAAAGGAAATCCACTCTTTATCTTTGGATGAGATTCAGAAGTTCTTGGTACAAATATACAAGGGTTTTGAAAATATACGGGGAATAAACTTCTTGCTGGCATGATCCTACGAGGAGCATGAGTCCCTGTCCCAAAAGAGATCTCTCTACGTGAAAGTCGACAATATCCTTTCATAGCAAAAGTAGAATCTGAAGGATTTACTACTGAGGTAAGAGCTCTACTAGAGTCCATACGCGTAAAGGCATTTACTCGTGTTATGACCTTTCTCGAATCCAACAAAATAAAAAAGTTTGTTATAAAACCGCATAATGGAAAGCAGGGGGATTGAGTAATTATAGGTCATACCTCTGCTCTTCGAAAACAATGACCAGAGAATAACAGGCTCGAAACTTCAGAAAAGGATTTTACGGTACTCCTCATACAAGAGAAAATAGAGCCCTATCCTTTTAGACGGAGACATCCAGATACCCTTACTCCAGAACAGAAAAGTCTCTGACTCGCAAGCTCATCAGAATTTACTGACTGGAATATGCGAGTTCTCGTAACCTGCGATCCCTCGGATCTCACAGCAAAAAAATATATCTCTGCAGGTATCGTTTGTCGAGTTGATACGAGAGATACGCCAGTAAATATATCGATCGGTGCATCTTATACAGATTTTAATACCGTTATGAAGGCTTGCTGACTCAGCAAGGAACGAGTTGTTATCAGAAAATGAATCGAAGATATAGCTATTGCCGCTACTCAAGCATTAGTCCAATACTGTACAAAGAAGGCAAAGACTCCTTCAAATATTCCAGAGTATCAAGTGCTTGCGGGGGTAGATATTATCCTAGATAAAAATAAGAGACCCGTAGTTATTGAGGTAAATGATATGCAGTCAGGGTGTAATTATGAACTCATGAAACTCGAATGAGTCGAGGCACTCTATCCAATAGCGAGAGCTATTATAGGAAAAGTGAGACTTAGAAGACTGATAGAATCAGTTCGCAAAGGAGTACTTGTAGAATATCCTTAATAAGAAGTCTACAAAGATACCCTCTCAGATAAATCTACTCAGATTTTTGATCATTCTTCTTTGTATACCGCTCTTTTCTCGGTACAAATACAGAGAGATCATCCGTCGGAGGATTGGTCCTCAAATAGTCGACAATCCGAGCAAGATACGACTCTACTTCAGTATGAAGCGGCATCCCTCGAAATCGGATTGCGTCGGATCCTGGATTGATGTGTAAGCTTCCATATCCAAATATCTTTCCGGGAAGAGAGTGGTGCAGTGAGGTCATTTGTTTGACAGACTCCAGTCGGATTTCTTTCGTATGTGGATCACTGATTCCCGTAAGGATTGATTTGATCACTCGACGACTTGTGATCATAAAGAAGTTCTTTTGTCGAAGATGGACGAGATGCCAGACCTGATATATAACTACTATGACGGTGAGGATCATTGCCATGAGGATCTGATCGACTAGGATAAGGACGAGTACTACTACGCCAGTTCCTCCAATCCAGAGAGCGAGAGAGCCGAGATGACTGAGGAGGAAACTCACGATATGTTCGTTGGTCCGATAGAGGACTTTTTCTCCGGAGAATTGACCCTTGAAAGATTTAGTAGACATGAGAGAAGTATACCCTGAGCTATCTCCTAGGCAAGAGATTATATATACATCTTCTAAGCACTAAATTAAGTACTTATCCATAAATAGTAAATAATCTTCTGTACGCAATGATTCAGCAAGCAAGCTCAAGCAAAGCCTCATAACTCGAAGTTTTCTTTTCGTAGCGAACAAGGAGTTTTCTGAATCG
>JANOQA010000089.1:0-4384 GCA_031422145.1 bacterium
CCAAGAATTTGTATCAAGATATCTAGCTGCTGTTATATCGTAAATAATATGCCAAAATCCAAATGATAATATCATGCCTAAAAACGATGCAGGAAAAACTACAATCCAAAGTAATACCTCCTTTTTTATTATTCACATGATAACTTTTGATTAAACAGAAACATATCTTTTACCCAGTAATATTGATTATCATCTATATTTCAAATGACTGGACTTTATAGTCCCCGCAGAAATTCGATACTCTCATTTCCACCGCTCGTCGGCCAGCTATGAGGATCATTTCCGTAGGTAGGGTAGCTTTCGCAATAGATCACCGGATTGCCCGTCGAGCAGTCTTTCCATTTCTGACAGGTATTTGAACCTATTTTTATACGCTCAGTTTTGGCAGAGCAAGTATTTACAGTTCGCATATTTCTCTGGGTGACTCTCGCACTCTCGGGAGAGGAGAGCTGGTCGTCGGGTCTTTGATAGATGAGAGTCGCGGTAGGAGTCGAGTTGCATCCGCTATTCCATCCGCCTCCTCCCACGATCGACATCCCTCGAAATGTATCCCCTCGCTGACAGACGATCTTTGAGCCAAATCCTGCCCCCATAGAGTGAGCGACGATGAAAATCTGGTTTTTCTCGATACAAGAGGTATCAGTAAGTTTTTGTACGAGAGCGTCCATGAAGGTGATATTTTCGTTTTCTGACCAACTGAAGGCTTTTCTATTTGGGAGACCTGCTGGATACGCGACGATAAAGTCTTTCTGTCGCTCGAGTCCCATATAGTCCTGAACCATCGAATTACTATTCGTGCGACCATGGAGAGCGAGTATGAGCTTTGCGGGATTTTTATCGCTAAAAGTTTGAGGTACAAAGAGGATATAGCTGCGAATCTTCCCAGCTATCTGGATTTCATACGTCCCACTCGAGAGGCTGCGAGTGGCAGTACACCCTTTGGAGAGATAGGAAAGGAGAGTCTTTGTTTTCGAGTATTCTCGTACCTTCAATACAAGTTCTGTCGCTTTTCCTCGGGTCATAG
Organism: bacterium; assembly: GCA_031422145.1. Lineage (GTDB taxonomy): Bacteria > Patescibacteriota > Gracilibacteria > BD1-5 > UBA2023 > JANOQA01. The sequence goes on from JANOQA010000089.1 coordinate 1,025, forward strand.
GACTCATGAGGCTGTAGCTAGCGGAGTCGAGGAGACGCATATCGTCGGCTAGTTTTTGATACGTAATATACCAAGGAGTGCCATTTTCCGGAGCTACACCATAAAGTCTCAGACTCATAGCGAGTGCTTCGAGTACGGTGACGGGAGCATTTGGTCGAAATGTCCCATCGTCAAATCCTTTCACGACACCGAGCTGTACTCACTGGCAGACATAGGGATGATACCAGACAGTTGTCGCTACATCAGTAAAACACGAAGTCTCTGTGGACGGAGGGGTCTCTCATTTTGACTTAAAGAGTACTTTGAGAATTTCGGCACGAGTGATCGTATTTTCCCCACCAAATCTCCCATCTCCATATCCAGATATGACTCATTCGCTCGAGAGAGTCTCAATGGAGTCTCGGTAGAGGGAGTACTCGGTATCAGTAAAATTGGTCGCAGAGACGGTTGTACTGAGAGTGAGAATGAGGATGAGGGAAAGGAGTCGGAGCATAGAGAGATATATTCCTGAAAATACTTATATATCATACTCATTTTTCTTTGAGAGTAGTATAAAAGAGAGTATTTCTTATTTCCCTAATCAACTTCCAAACCATCATGTCGACCCTCCAAGAATAGCTCCAGTTCCAGCTCGAGTGATAGAAGTGATTTCTCAGGCGGAAGAAACTGGTACCTCAGCTTTAATACTTTGATTCCGCATGATTCGCGTCAGAGCCAGTGTCTTATAGTAGTAGAGAGCGGACTCATGTTTGTAGCTTTTGATCCCTGCATCGTAGCGTCCGTACTGGGTCATATAGTAGTAAATATCCGATCCCATAGACTCGGTATATTGTACTTTGTATTCGTCTGCAATGGATACTTGATCGGGATACTTGATCAGAAATCCATCGAGAAGTCTTTTTACATTTGGATAGCCAGTATTAAATGTACTGATCAGGAGAGGTAAGAGTACATACTCTACTGCTTGGGCTTGATCTCCTGCAAAATACTGAGTCGCTACTTTTGGGATCATATTTTTGAGTCGAGACCAGTTGTCGAGGAAGAGATTTTTTGCGAGATCTACCTGTATCTGGAGTGACTGACTCACTACCTCGGTCGAGTGTTGCTCGGGATTGATGATCGTACTTTTGATCATAGCTGGCATGATCTGAAATATTCCTACGGCTCCAGTACGACTTTCGAGATCACTATTAAACCGGGATTCTCCTACTATGAGCCCGATCATCTCCCCGGCGAGTATGTTTGAGGCGAGGGGATATCCTTTGAGGAGATTTTGAAACTCGTCTTCTACGTACTGGAGTCGAGTTCGCCTTTTTGAGTCATTGCGAGTGATTTTCTCACCATAGGTTCGGGCGAGTGATAGAGTAGTGCTCGTATCGGACTCTCCACTTAGTGTTCCAAGCGTACGAAGTAGAGCTATATTTCGTTCGCTTGGGTCAGCTATGTTACTTTCTATACCTATCACTTTTCGAGTATCATCTCGCCACTGTTGTTTTTGAGATGGATTCCACGTATTCCAGGCATTGGGTATGGATACTTGTCGGAGAGTCTTTCCGGTCTTTGTATCGTAAAATATCATTCATTTTTCCTGAGATGCCAAACTCTCTTGGTGAGTCTGGATGATATTTTCTGTGGCAAATCCAGGGGGACGAGTATCTCGTATTTCTCTATTTTGGGAAAGTCCTCAGAGGACTCCTCCTATGATAGCTCCTCCCGCTGAAAAAAGTAGAGTCCGACGATCCATGCTCATATATTACTCTCTGAGAGTATCACAACTCTATGTTTGAAGCAAAAACTCTAGAGGTCCTTGATATATCTTTTATCATCTTCTAAACATCTTGATGTCAGAAAAAACTATGCAATACTATGAGTACTTTATTTATCCACTCTATGAAAAAATACATATTCCTATCGCTCGCAGGAGTGATAGCCTGGTCGACTATGACGCTCGTTTCTGCAGGAGATATGCATCAAAGCCCAAAAGACTCTACCATGAAACAACAGGAGTCCTCTACTATGCGACTCGAGTATTACAATAAATATGCTTGAAAGGGATACGATGTTTCTGGGTTGAAGCCATATCTAGATAGTTCTACCACTACAGAGTCTCAGTTTTGGGAAGCTCTCAAACAGGTACAAAATACCCATGAAATAGAGGATCGACGAGCGTATGTGACTAAGCTCAAAAATAAAGGATACGACGTCTCAGGATTTACCGAGACGGTCATGTGGGATTCTGGGAAATTTTGGGAGATGGTAAAGATGATAGAATCTGGTAAAACCTCAAATGAATATGTGAAAAAAGACGAATACAAGAAAACAGAAGAAAAGATGAAAAACTCTCCCGGAGAAGGGAAGTCAAATCCTAAAAATAAAGCACTTTCCACTGCTCAAAAGGATAAACTCAGAGCCATGATGCTCGCTCGTATCGCCAAGATCCCAGAAGCTCAGCGTGACGCTGCACTCTTGCGTCTCGAGACTTCACTCGTAAAAGCAGTAGAGTCATCCCGTAAAAACAACTCAAAACTTCTGGCGGCTCGATATGAGATACTCTTGGAAGTTGTACGGGAAGAGATGTATGAGGCAGATGACGAAGCTATGATCGATACTCTCTTTCGAGAGTAGGATACTCTAGGAAAATTCCCCGAATCTGAGGGGAATTTTTTTAAGGTTTCATCCTACAAAGTACCGGAGTCTTTTACCAGATGTAGAGTATATAGGCAGCTCAGACGAGAGTGATGAGTCGATAGAGTCCGGAGATACTTATTTTTGAGAGCATGACGGATTTTTTATCATTTCCCCAGAGCACTACTGAGACGATACACGGAAGAGTAAAAAAGAACCACACAAAAAGGCCTACATGCCACCAGGTATGAGTAGCGAGAAATTCTAGAGCATATGCAAGCCCAACGATCATGAGAGTAGTAGCAACAAACTCAGGAATAAGGATTTTCCACATTTCTTTTTCTTCTTTCTCCATCTCAGACTTTGAGGGAGTTTTGTTCCCATGATGGATACGCATCCACTGTTCCCCAAAAATAGGACCATACCAAATAGCTCCGAGAATAAAGTTTGCAACTACTACAACTCCGACAGCAATCCAATTGAGTTCCATATACAAAAAGTAAGAAATACGTATCTGGTATTGTAATTATTTATATGAGATTACAAGACTATGACTCTTGCTTTGGTGAAAGAATGTTGAGTGAAGCCTGAGTAAGGAGTTCCTTTGTAAAGTCTTCAAAGTCATTTGAGAGAGAGCTCTCTGGGTATATATCAGCGAGAATTTGCCCTACAAATCGAATGTATTTTGCACGAGCAGATTTATCAAGAATACTCCATTCTAGGGCTTGAGCTTTC
>JANOQA010000090.1:0-11591 GCA_031422145.1 bacterium
GGGTCCAGTAGTTGGTATACTGCCAAGTCCAGGGATGCTTCCTGGGGCTGGAGCGGCCGGAATAGGTTGATTTACTGCTCCCGCACCAGGAGTTCCAGGGGTGACATTTGGAGCAGTAGTAGTACCTGGTCCATTTGGAGGATTCCCTGGAGGATTTGCGGTAGGATTTGGGGCACTTCCGATATGTCCTGCACCGACTACGAATGCTCCTGCACCAACTACGGATACCTGACTTGATCCAGGAGTTATAATTCCTTCGGAAATAGAGGTAGCCGTCACTGCAATATCTGCGAGCGGAGGAGCATCAGTTTGCGAGGTAGTACCAATAGTAAAGAGAGGATATACTACTCCATGAGATCTATTGATACAGATATTTCCACCTTGATCTCGGATCATTGCCCGGCTTTCAAATACTGCAGGAAGTTTACCAGCCGTAAACGTAAGTCCAGGTATACCAAGTCTTGAGGCGTCACCTGTCTTGAGCATATCACAGTAGGCGGACATTTCTACTACTTTAGTAATTTTTTGTGATCTAAGGAAGTCATTAAGGGCTTTGAGTGGGGTAGTGAGAGCGGTCTTTGATCGGGAAGTATCGTCGATGATCTGAGCTCTATACGTAGCATCTGTGATATCTATTTTCTTTCCGATAAGCTGGACACTCCCATCATATTTATCGATAGTACCTATTCCATGTGTTGGGGTCGAAAATACTGATACCGTCATAGATTGACCAGGATACCATGATCCACTCATAGTGGGAGTATGATTCTTTTCATTTTTTCCAAGAACAAAAGCAACATCACTATGACCGTTTCCATTCATGGCGGAAATACCATTTTTCACTGCTAGATCCCGTTCTGCCTTGAGAGATCCCTTTCTCATAGTAGCAACATTTTCATTAGTATAGAAAGATGTTGGCTTATTATTTGAGGCTTGTGATCCATATTTAAACGTGGCAATAGTATTATCAGCGAGTCCGAGATCGAGAAGTTGTTTTCCAATAGTTTTATACTGCTTCATAGAGGCAAGGTGAGTCTTGAGTCAATCTATATTATTATTTGCAAGAAGCTCAAACATAGTCACTATTTCTGGATGCTTAGTCCGAGCTAGGTTGAAAATATTAGATCGAAGTTCTGCATTTCTTTTGAGTTTTTCAGCGAGTTCTCCTCGTGTCATACTCGTATCGAGTAATACCGCAGAGCCCATAGGTTTTGTACCCGTAGTGATTTCTTGTTTTCCAAACTCAGTTCGCTCCCCAATGATGAGTATTGTCTTTCCAGAAGCATTAGTTTCAAAATTCAGAGTCTTTGGTTGTCCAGTGAGCTCAATCGTGTTCTTAGTAGGATTAAATATCATTCAGTGAGGGGTGGATCCATTCTGGACTGTGCCACCATCTCGAGTGGTATCTCCTGATACTATAAATTTCTTTGGATCAAAGTGAAACGTACGAGAGGTAATATTTCCTTTCGCATCTTTAGTATCTGTAACTTTCTTGTCGGAAAGATAGGCATCTATGCTGAGACCTTTCTCTTCTGTTTTTTTACCTTCTGTCTTTTGTCCAGGGATTCGAGTAACATTCATTTCATCATTTCCTCGACTTCCAAAAGGAATAATAAAAGGAAATGACCAGATTTTTCCAAAGGTAAGTCCTATAGATTTCCATCGAGGTCCAGCACTCAGCATATTTCTAGTAATAGCAAGAGTAGTTTCCTGAGTAGCATCTTTGATTGCCTGTTCGAGCATGATATATCGAGCGGTTTCATCAGTAATTGTATCAAATCCACGAGCCTTGAGGAGTCCTTGGGTTCGCTCGTTTGTTTCATTTACGAGAGATTCTACCCCTGCCTTCTCATCTGAAGCAACACTTGAGATATCTGGAGTAAACTTTATGGTATCTGCCTTTACCCCAGCTACTCGAAATTCATTGAGCTTGAGAGCGAGACTATTTTTATCACGTACCATTTCTGAAGCCTGGCGAACAACTTTATTTACGTTACTGAGTTCACTTGCAAGAGTGATAGCAAATCCACCCATAGGAAATATTCGGAGATTTCCAGATGCCTGATGATTAGTTCGTCCGATTTCTGCAAATGGTAATACTGCCGGACCTCCTATCGTAGCCCCAACTCCAGCCCCTATACTTGTTCCTCCAGATATTGTGTTTGAGACCATACTTCTCATAGCAAACTCTACAGCTAGTTTTCCTCCAGCTACGGTGACTCCAGCAGAAAGGCTCGTATCGGGAGAGACAAGTTTACTAATATTAGCTCCAGCGGCAGCCCCTTGGTTAGTAAAGAACAAACCAAATGCCTTTTGAGCATCAGGAAGATTTGCTTCTTTTTTCATGAGATCAAGAGCTTCGAGAGCTGCTTTCTTTTGAGATTCCGTAAGATTAGCAGGAAGAGTGTTTCGAGCTTCGTCGAGAGCCTTTTTAAGTTTATCTCCAATCTTTTTGAGAGCCTCTGCTTCTTTAAGGGCTGAGGTTGTATCAAAAGAGGTAATACCACCGTTTCGGTCCATAGTATTGAGTCCTCCAAGAATGGCGAATGCAAGAGATGGATTTGTTTGAATATCTTGACCAAGCTTTTCAAGAGTTGAAATAGAATACGTACTTCGACTTACGAGGAGTGCTTTACTAAGAGTTGGTATAAACTCTGACTCTTTTGTATCTGAAAGAAATTTCTTTAATTGTGTACCAGTAAGATTAAATATTGCTCCTTTTCCATCGCTCAGAGTATCGTCTCCTGCTGTGAGAGATACGAGAAGAGTAGTAAGTTCAGCTCGAGTCTTTGGAGCTGTCTTTATAGCTTCTGAGGCTCGAAGTGCAGTTTCTCCAGTAGCTCCGGATTGAGTTATTGTATAAAAAGCATCGAGAGCTGCTTTAATCTTTGGATCTTTGTAGGCTTCTTTTGTTACAGCGATAAAATTATCCTGATATCCTCCAAATCCTGAACTAAAATTTACATACGGAGTTCCCTTTACGGCATGAGCTATAAGAGAAGGGATATTCATTTTTACAGATGACCTATAGATAGCCTCTTTTGATCCGTTTCGAGATGTACCATATGATTCACTTGGGCTTGACTCACTCCCCTGTATAAATACTTCTCCTTTTAGTTGTTTTACAAAATTGGAATCTTTTAGATCAGGATATGACTCAAGAAATGCAACAAAACTTTTTGCTTGCTCAACGGTAGTATTTTGCCCTTCGATAGTACGACGTTCATTTTGTTGTAGTTTTTTTGCATGAGTTACTACACCCCTTTTTTCATTATCCACTGTCTCTTTCGTTTTCTCTTCAGCTTTATTTAGTTCAGGAGTACTTGCTCCAGCAGCAGAAACTTTATTTCTTGCAATATCGGCTGCTTTAGTAGTCTCAGTAATTTTTGCTTTTGCATCGATAAGCTCCTTGATTTCTTTTATAAAAGCCCCAGTGGCAGTAACTCGCTCTACAATAAGAGAGTCAGTCTTATCTCCAGTAAATGCATCAAGTCTTGTAGTATGAGCAAGTCTCTGATCACCAATTTTTTTAGCAAATTCTTCGTATTGAGCTGATTCGATAAGGGTTTTCTTATTTTTGAGGTAGAGATCAAGTTCTCCAAGAGTAGTAGGAGTGCTAGATACTTTAGGCGCTTCAGCTGTGTTGATAGGTGACATAAAAATGGGATTACTCTCTTACTTTGGCATATATTTTTCTCTCACGCAAATAATCGACCATTCTCTCACCAAATCTCCTTGACAATAAAAAATTCCGTGACTCATCCATCACGGAATTTAAATAGAGTATGTACTATCGAGTTTTCAGTACGTCTAAATACTCTTTCTTTTACGAGCAAACATAAAGGCGAGAGCGAGAAGCATGGCAAGTCCGAGGAAGAGAAATGTATCAGCCGCTCCTGTTTTTACTTGAGTTGCCGTAGGAGGAGTGACTTTTGGAGGAGTTGTAGGAGGGGTTACAGCTGCAGCGAGAGCGACACTTGCTTTGAGGGCGACACATTCGTTATGAACTTTAAGTTCCCCTGCTTTTCCAGTTGTATCATTTATATCACGATAGTTGAGTGGAAATTTGATGAGACCGATAGCCTCATTATCTTTCTTATTTGTATTAGCGAGGGTATAGTGAGCTCCAAAAGCTGAGTCGAGTATGAGTACAGATTTACTTGCCTTGAGCGTGTATACATTTCGCTTTACAGTACCAGTACCCGTCTCTGGAGTAAATATGATTTCATTTCCAAATTTCCAAAATTTTGCAGGATCGGTAGGATTTGCCATCCATACAGTTCCAGTCCCAGCGAGATTTATGAGTTCTGGAGTCTTTTGTTCGTCTTCGTAAAATAGCTGATCCGTACCACTACTCGTATTGGTCCAAGTATCACCGAGTCCAGTGATTTTTTGACCGAGGGTGATCTTTCCACCTTCAAAACATTCGTTACACTGATTTGCAGAGAAATATGGAGCTGTAGAACATTCTATTTTTTTGTAGTCGCCAGGAGCAGCAAACGTAGTAGGGACCAGGAGAAGTCCAGAAAGGATGAGGGAAAGGGAGAGCTTCATAGGAGAAGGAGAGGAAATAATCATCCTCGTGATACTAGTCTTCCTCTGAAGTTTGTCAAAAAAATAATTGCAATATTTCCTTTTCCATCCTATAATCCCCCCGATTTATTTATCAGTTTTTGACATTCGATATGCTTACTCATTTGACATCCGATCTCTCCAAATCTCAAGATCACTTTCGAGGTGAACTCGCCAAACTCCAAGTAGGAAGAGCTAATCCAGCTATCGTAGAAGGAGTGACGGTGCTCGTATATGGATCGGCTCAACCCCTCAAAAATATAGCGAGTGTATCGGTCATGGACCCACAGACTCTCTCTATACAGCCATGGGATAAGACCCTCATCCGAGATATTGATAAAGCCATCACCGATGCCAATCTTGGGCTCAATCCACAAAATAATGGAGAGTCTATCATGATAAAGATCCCCACCCTCACGGAAGAACGACGAAAAGATCTCGTAAAGATTGCTAAAAGACTGGCTGAAGAGGGTCGTATCGCTCTTCGAAATATTCGGGCTGACTATCAAAAGAAGATTAAAAATGCAGAAACAGCTAAGGAAATTTCTGAAGATATCGCGAAAGGATATGAGACGGAACTTCAAAAAGCCATTGATACAGAAGGGAAATCCATAGATACCCTCCTAGGAGCCAAAGAGACTGATATTATGAAAGTGTAAATTGACTTCGAAAAAACTTCAACTTTCTACGATATACTCCGCTTCAGGGGATCCTTTTTCTCGTGCCAATCTCTTACTCGAAAGTCTTTCTCAGTCAAAGATGCTCGGAGTATTTGATACACTCACGGGACTTCGATCTCATGCTCGTATATTTTCGTATGTATTTGGAGTGGGAGTAAAAGAAATGGTATCTATCTCTGATTATTTGAGGTTTTTACGGACAAAGAACGGGATATTTTTTACTCTGACGGGTGTTTTTGATAGCTCTTTTCGTCTCGAAAGAGCTAGGAAACTCTACGAGTATCCCATAGCCCGAGGATCCAAGATTTCTCCATCTGTGATTATTGAGACACTCCTTTCTTTTGGATGGATCCACTCGTCTCATCTTGGCAAACCTCACTCCTACTATATATCGGGGGGAGAGATATACCTTCGAGATGATCTGATATATTCTACGATCAGTTTTTTTGGAGATGAGATCGATGATATTCGTACGGGTTGTACTGACTCATTGATGCCGAGTGAAATGATATATATCTATCATACAGGCTCTCCAAATCTGCCAGAAGTAGCTCTCAGTATGTCAGATGATATACATCTCGGAGATGATACTTGTGTAGTGGGTTTCGATCTAGATTTCTGGACGGAGAGAGTCAAGCTTTTTCAGCAAGTAGAGCATTTTATGGCATTTGAAAGTCAGGGAATCTCTCTCGGTATCGAACCATGGACTACGGAAAATCTCGATACTTTTGCCGACTTTCTTCGCTCGAGTGATCCAGACACTGTCCGACTCCTCTCGGCTCATCCACTCGCTATCGAGCGATTTCTCCTGCACAATTCCCTTCCATATACCGTAGAGAAAGTCCCGAGACTTTGACTCATGAGTGCCAAAAATCCAGAAAATATCATCGTAGCCGACGATATACTCGGACGACTTTTCACCGAAAAACGTACCAAAAGGCAGACCATGCGAGCCCTCGATCTCCTCGTATCTCTGAGACCCGGAGATTATGTCGTACATATAGATCATGGAGTAGGAATATTTCGAGAAATGATCGAAAAAGAAGTTTCTGGGATTTCTCGTGAATACATTCAGATCGAATATGCCAAATCTGATCGTCTCTATGTACCGATCACCGAGCTCTATCGTATCACCAAATATCTCGCAGATGATGCTCCAGTACTCCATACACTCGGAGGAAAAGAGTGGAAAAAAGTAATGAGCGGTACCGAGGCAGATATCCTTCGTACGGCTCAGGAACTTCTCGAACTTTCTGCTCAAAGAAAACTCGAATCTGGTTTTTCTTTTACTAAAAATCCTCCAGAAGAAGAGCGATTTAAAAAAGCTTTTGCTCACGAACACACGAGAGACCAGTCTCGTACTATTGAAGAAGTATTTCTCGATATGGAGTCGAGTGAGCCTATGGACCGCCTCGTGGCAGGAGACGTAGGATTTGGAAAGACGGAAGTCGCCATGAACGCTGCGTATAAAGCCCATATCAGTGGGAAACAAGTCGCTGTCATATCACCGCTCGTGGTTTTGACACTCGAGCATGCGGAGTCTTTTGAAGCAAGATTTCGGGATTTTGGAGTAAAAATCCGAGTACTCTCTCGACTCCAGAGTGATACAGAGGCGAGAGAGGTGATCCGATGACTTCGAGAAGGAACGATCGATATCGTACTCGGGACACATCGTCTCCTCTCGGAAGATATATTTTTTGCACGACTCTGACTTTTGATCATCGATGAGGAACATCGATTTGGAGTGATGGACAAAGAGCGGATCAAAAAGATACGTCACGGTATTGATATACTCTCTCTTTCTGCTACACCGATACCGAGATCTCTCAATATGGCGATATCTGGACTTCGACAGCTCTCGGTGATCACCACTCCTCCTCGAGCCAAAAAGCCGATCCATACGCTCGTGAGTGAATGGCGATCCGAACATATTCGAGAGATGATCCTACGGGAGCTCGATCGAGGAGGGCAGGTGATCTATATTCACAACAGAGTCGCCGCACTCCCGGGTATAGCTCGAGATCTCCATGATCTTGTCGGGAAACGAGCGAAACCCTGCATTCTTCATGGACAAATGCCCGGAGAAGCTATCGAAGAAACTCTCATGGACTTTAAGGCTGAAAAATACAATCTCCTCGTCGCTACTACGGTTATAGAAAACGGAGTCAATTTTCTCACGGCAAATACGATCATTATCGATAGTGCTGATGAGTTTGGGCTCGCAGAGCTCCATCAGCTTCGGGGTCGAGTCGGACGAAAAGATATCGATGCATACTGTCTCCTCCTCTATCGAAAGCCTATGCTCTCTGATGATGCCAAAAAACGACTCCTGGCTATCGTAGAAAATACGCATCTGGGGGCTGGGTTTGAGATAGCCTTGCGAGATCTGGAGATACGATGAGCGGGAGAAATACTCGGTATACGCCAATCCGGGAAAGCCAAGGAAACGGGAGTATCCCTCTATCTAAAACTCCTCGAGAATAAAGTAGAAGAGCTCCAAACTGGAAAACTTTCTGAGAGTTTTGAAGTACATATTGATCTCGATCTGGAGATGGTGATCTCAGAAGAATTCTTTGGAAGTGATCAGGATAAAATACAGTTTTATCGATCTCTGGAGAGTATGCGAACTATCGAAGAGCTCGATGAAGCAGTAGAGAGCTTTAAGACCTATCATGAGCTCGATACTCGTATCGAAACATTTTTTGTCCTGATGCGAGCAAAGGTCTATCTCTCACAGTACAAGGTTCGTTCTCTGAAAAAGATCATGAAAGACTATGTATTTGAATTTTCTCGGGCGACTACCGAAGACATACGAACCTTTCTCGAGCTCGATCGATCGGGAGATTTTCTCGTCCAATCCCTCGAACGAGTAAAGGTCACAAAGTCTACCTACTACTCTGACCTCGACTTTCTCACAAAGCTCGTATACTCTTGTGCACATGAGGAAAAATCTCATCCTCTTTCGAGGTAATCTCGCCCTTACGATCGATCGTCATATTAAAGAATACGAACGACTTTTTCGTGATAAATACGGAGAGCTCCAGGTTTCTCGGATTTCTCTCGCTCAGGCGTCACTTTCTGAGATAGAAAATGAGCTTCTCGCCCTCCCATTTTTTTCTCCGATGCGACTCGTATCAGTCCGATGAGCCTGAATCGATGAAAAGAAAATGACTCTCAAAGCAACCCTCCTGGAATCTCTCATAGATCGTATTCCGGATTCGAGTGTTGTACTTTTTTCTCAGATGGATCATCCAGAGTTTCACTCGATACTCCAGACTCTCGAGAGCACCGCTCAGATAAAAATATTTTCTGTGACGAGTACAGACGAGACGATCGAGTATATTATCGATCGACTTGGAGTATCTCGGTCCGACGCCACACTCCTCACTCAAGTAGTCGGAGATGATACGATCCGACTCGAGAGTGAAATACATAAATTTTCCCTCGTACCCCCTGAGGATCGAGGAAGTTTACGGGATCATTTAGAGCATACTTCTGAGGTAAAAATCTTTGATATATCAGATGCTCTTTTGGCTGCTGATACTCAAAAAGCTCTCCGACTCTTGACTCAGTCTGCCGAGACTTCTGATATCCGAATGCTCCTTTCGGGACTCACGAGCACGATCCGTGGACTGATCTATACATTAGCACTCTCGGCAACCCCTCGTTTGCAAAAAGAGCTCGCTCTGCATGACTTTGTGAGGTGAAAATATACTCGACTCAGTAGATCACAAGGAAAGGCTTTCGAAGTACTCTACGATGATCTGGTACGACTCGATCTTCTATCTAAATCTACTCAAATCCCCGGAGGAGCAGATGAAGGGGTGCTATTTGGCATACAAAGTGCGTTTTTTGCTTTTCAAAGACACTTGATCGAGTACAATACTCGTCGTTAACTTATAATTCTCCTATGAAAAAAATTCTTCTTCTCACTCTTCTCGTTACACTCACTTCATGTACGACCTCTCGAGTGAGTGATTCATCGCTCTCTTCAAATCAGACATCATCGAGCTCTAATTCTGCCTCGTCGGGTACGATCACTCCTATCAAAAATACTGATGGTATTGTACGAGAGGGGGATACGGTGAGTGTGGACTATGTCGGTACAGGTCCAGATGGAAAGGTTTTTGACTCTTCTCTGAAAGAATTTGCCGAAAAGAATCCAAGCTATATTCCAAATCCATCTCGTAAATTTGAACCACTTGTATTTTCTGCAAAGGAGGGACAAATGATCGAAGGTTTTTGGAAAGGAGTGATTGGTATGAAGCTCGGAGAAAAGAAAAAACTCGTTATTCCAGCGGAACAAGCCTACGGGGAAGAGTGGATTTCTCAAAATGAGAGCGTCGTCGATAAAAAGATATTCAATTCGTCCTTTGAAAGGACGATTCCAAAGAGCGAGGTTCAGGATACTATCCGAACGCTCGTACCAAAAGAAGCTTTCGGTGAAAAAGGAGTACCAAAGATTGGAGAAAATATCTCCATTCCAAATGGCATGACTGCAAAGATCGATTCTTATACTGCGACCGGGGTAGTGCTTCTCGTAGACAATAAAGATAATCCATTTTCTGGAAAGAAAATAATCGTAGGAACGCAGATTACCTATGAAGATGGAAATGTAGCAAAGATCATAAAAGTAATGTCGGATTCATTTGTGGTACGTGTAGAAAATAAATCAAATCCCTTTGCTGGAAAAACTCTCGCCGTAGGACTCGAAGGTACGTATTCGAAAGATACAAAGATTCGAGTAGTGTCCCTCGAAGGTGACAACGTCACTCTGGCTATTTCTCGAAAAAATCCAAATCCTCTTGCGGGAAAAACTCTTACTTTTGATGTAGAAATCAAGGATATTAAGTAGATGAAAGTATATATCTTGACACTTTTTCCGAGGGCTCTGGAGAGTTATTTTGACTCATCTATGATGGCACGAGCCCGAGAAAAGGGGCTTCTCGAACTCGAAGTCATCAATCTCGCTGACTACTCTGGTAAAGCGACTCGACGATCCGATGATCGTCCCTATGGAGGATTTCCAGGGACGATCATCGCTCCAGGACCATGTGGACGGGCCATAGACGCCCTCCAAGATCGAGTCGGACCGGTATCGTGGATAGCACCAGATCCTCGAGGAGAGAGACTCATCCAGAGTACTTTAGCAAATATAGCTACCTTTGAAAATATCGGGATCCTCTGTGGTCACTATGAGGGGATTGATGAGCGAGTGTACGAGGAATATCATATTCAAAAGATATCTCTCGGGGATTATGTCCTGACGGGAGGAGAGATCGCAGCGGGGGTGATACTCGATGGGGCAGTACGGCTTATCCCGGGACTCCTCTCTGAAGAATCCCTCCGAGAAGAGTCCTTTTCTAGCGGACTCTCTGGCAAAGTAGAATATCCTCACTATACTCGTCCTGAAAACTGGAAAGGACACCAGGTCCCACCGGCTCTCCGCTCCGGAGATCCCAAAAAGATAGCTGCCTGGAAAATCACTCAATTTTAAAATATGTCATTTATAGAAACACTCTCCACTGGAAGTGTAAATTTTTACGAAAATTTTCTCGGAGCTTTTACACTCGATACCGCGATTAAGTTTATGGTTATGTACGTCATGATCATCTGGCTCGCGGTCATCATCTGGGTGATAAAGGATATCACGCATCGTACTACCAACCTCCTGATCCAAGTACTTTCCATACTTCTCGTTGTGATTTTTACACCAGTATTTGGACTCCCGGTGTATCTCCTTATTCGTCCGAGAACTACTCTTTTTGAGCAATACTATGAAGCCACAAGTCTCGAAGAGCTCGAAAAATCCCCTCTTCAAGATACAGATCATATCTCATGCGGATTTTGTGGAAAAGATATACAGAAAGACTTTAAATTTTGCCCACACTGCTCCCATGAGCTTTTAGACGCCTGTCCGAGTTGTAGTACTCCCGTCCAGTCCCAGTGGGAATACTGTCCCCAGTGCCAGACTCCCCGAGGTGAAAGCTGGGTCAAAAAGATAGATGTCCCTGAGCCACTCCCCCTTCTCGATATTCCCCAAAATAAGGTCCCTCGAAAGAAAAAGAATCTTCTTCCAGAAGAAACTCCCCCGGCTCAGTAGAGCTATACCCCTTGTGAAAGACTCGGGATAAATGGAAGAATGACCGAGAGTATTAGGAGAAGTACAACCAGTACCACAACAATCTTTTTCATACTAGGGAGAAAGAGGAAATATATTTCCTTGGATCATAACGGAGTCTGTCGTAAAGTCTATAAATATTCCAGTGTAATTTTCGTTTGAGTTAAGACGGATCTGATCGATATATTTTCAGAGGATTCCCATCTTTTGAGAAAATT
>JANOQA010000091.1:0-14832 GCA_031422145.1 bacterium
ATAGACTGATTCAGAGAAGGGTGTCGGATATACGATGTACGTCAGATACTGCCCAGTAATTTACCACGGAAGATCCCGAGTCTATTTTATAGAGAAGTCGTAGTAAAACGACTCCGAAAGTACCAAATAAAATAGAGGAACTTACGATAAATAACTTCCCAAAACCGTATCATTCCCCTGGGAAATACCACCGGTTCATCGTATAGTGGATGTAGATAGCGAAAGTAGGAAAGATGAGAATCGTTTCTTTTTCGAGTATCCATATCCCAAACAAAGGAAGGATTAACTGCAAAAATATGAGGAGAATAAGGGGAAATAGAGTTCCTATGAGGATATATTTAAGACGTTTTTTATTAAAGTAAATCTGTTTCTGAAGCTGTCGGTACGAACTATATATGAGACCGATACCACAGAGCAGGTGGAGTCCTATATGGAGGAGTATTCCAGGGCCTAATATTTCTCTGTATACCTGATTTTCTGTATCGTAGGAGATTCCTGATATTATAAGAGGCGTTCCTAGGTACACGCCAAGGAGGAGGGTGTATCCTCCTATATAGGGAATACATCTCTTGAAATATGAGAAAGTGCGTGGTTTCTCGCCAAAGAAATATATGAAGCCTAAAAGTCCATAGGATACGCCGATACTCACCCCAAAACAGAGTCTTGTAAGAATGAGAAGTACCTCTCTATTGTGAATACTCGAGAAGAATAGGGTATAGGAGATAAACCAAAGAGAGGAAAGTAGAGTAAATCAAAGAAAACAGAGACTCGAGAGGTTTCTATATTTTTTGAATATGAGCCAACCGGCTAAATTAGCTCATAAAATAGAAAGGATGAGAGTCGCAATATAGAAATTCATATTTTATATTAGAGAAACATGAGGGGTAGATCTTTGAGGAGGAGTCATTTTACTAAGTCGGAGTAAGTGACGAATGCCTTGGGTAAAGTGAAGTTTGTACGCTCCTGGGAGGTCTCGGTTTACCAAGATATCGCTCGTGTAGTTTGGATGGGTATTTTCTATTAATGGGTATTTTTCTGCATCCTGATGATAACCAAGAGAAGATACTCCGTCCATAGCTTGAGATATCCTATGTATAGGAGCCTCTTGGTCGACCTCGGTAATACCTGGTGTACCTCGAAGATTATCGGGAAGTACTTGAGAAAACTTCTCGAGTATACGAGAGAGATTCGTGAAATTCCGGTGTTTTTGTATAAAGCCTATCGAAGAGAGAGAAAAAAGAGTAGTCGGACTATATCCAAGTATCTTCACAATACGGTTTTTCATATCTTGTACTCCGATGCGAGCGTAATGATACTCAAAATCACGTCTGAAAATAGTCTCGAATCCAGCTACGTATCACTCTTCGTATCCGACGATCTCTCCGGAGGGGTCTCGAGCGAGTATCATTATAGAATAGACGCTCTCGTGAGCTCGCTCTCGGATCATCTTGATATTATCTCGCTGACTATACATAAACCGAGTAGATCATGTACAGCTCGTACAAGACGGTGGATCCATTGCTAGATCAGAGCAAAGACTAGATTTCGTATACTCAGATACTCCATGTACCTCTTCTTTGCTCTGTACTATTCCACAAGAGGTACACTGCGTATACTCTCCGAGTCACTCTTTCGATGCCCACATATCTTGGCTGATTTTTCCGAGACGAGTGAGCTCTCTTTCGGAAAGTGTTCGAGGATTTTTAGACTCAAAAGTAAGATGTTCGGATGTATTCATAGTCATAGAAGAAAGGTTAGTAGCCTAGTTCTATCCATGGAGTGTTACATTTGTGTTACCATTGTTTTATTTTTCTTCTCTCCTTTTTAAGAAATTTTTAATAATCGTTTGTATGATGTAAATTACTAACCTCATATATATGTCTACTAAAACAACTTCCCTTTGAGAGAGTATGCCTCTCGGAGTCTCGTCTCCTCGTAATAAGGCTCCTATTGATATTATTCTCGATGGTATGCCATATATAGATATACCAGGTGCCTTTGTGAATTCTGGGGACTTTTATCCACCGGTATGAGAGGTACTAGTTCCTAGTATTCCAAAAACCTCTCTTCCTACTGTTTTAGTGGTTACTCTTCGGGAGAGTGTTACTCGACGCTTAGAAAATGTCCTTTCGAAGTGTTTTATAATACAATCAGAATCTTTCCAAGAATTTTTATGAAAGAGACATCGTCCTACAGAATCTATCCCGCTCATGGTATTGGTAGATACATGAGTCGCAGAGTTTTATACGAATAAAAAGACAATCGAATCCCTCATATGAAGAATGAAGAGCACTACCGGAGCCCTCTTGGCACTTCGTTTATATAATAGTAGTAGTGTTGTCATCCCAACGAGACAAGAAGGAGAAGTATTTGATGGAAATATCTCTAAAAATGCAGAGCCAGAGATTTTTATGGATAAACTCTGTGAACTCTTCGCCCAAGTGAGCTTAGATAGGAGAGACGAATTTGATGGTATATTTGCTCAACTAACCGCATGTAACGATCCTCTTGATGGAGCCACCGAGCAAGCTCTATACCCAGAGTTAATCGAAGCATAGTCTAATGCCAATACCACTCGGTGATATTTTCTTTCATGAGCAGGGATGATTCGTCAGGTCCTATATCGGCAGGATCTCGATAGCGTATTACCATGAGAGTGATATCGTCAAACTGACGATGCTGATAGCCCATAAACCTGGAAAGTTCGATCGTGATATTTTTGAATATACCCGCAGCTGTTTTGCTCGGAGACTTTCCTATAACATCTAAAAGCCTTTCGAGCCCAAACATGAGGTTGGATTCTCGGTCTCCATTTCGAGCTTCGGTAATACCATCGGTGTAGAGGACTATTACATCTCCTGGGTCAAAACTAATACGAACCTCTTTCAGGATCTTAGATATATCTCGAGTCATTCCGAGAGCTACG
Organism: bacterium; assembly: GCA_031422145.1. Classification (GTDB taxonomy): domain Bacteria; phylum Patescibacteriota; class Gracilibacteria; order BD1-5; family UBA2023; genus JANOQA01. The sequence continues at coordinate 2,927 of JANOQA010000091.1, forward strand.
CCCCCTGATTTTATGGGATAGACTTTCCCATCGGATTTTTTGTAGACGATGATATATTCGTGTCCTGCTCCGGTCATGTATAGCTTTTTCTCAGATTCATTCCATCGTACCATGAGGAGACTCATGAGCATGTTTGATTTGACCCGGGGCTTGAGGATCTCATTGGTGCGAGCGAGTATTTCAGCTCCGCTCGTGATCATCTTGGCAAATCCAGATATGAGGGCGTTTACTACCATCATGACAAATCCGGAGGCTACTCCATGTCCGGTGACGTCTCCGAGGTAGAGGTACGAGTTTTCTCCCTGGACTACTATATCATAGCTATCGCCTCCCACCTCGGTAGCACTCTTTGTATCAGCTACGATCTCGAGAGATGGTATAGTAGGATGAGATTTTTTTAGCACATGACGCTGTATATCGGCCGCGAGTTCGACCTCAGATCGAAGGATTCGACCGGATTGAAATTCTTCTTTAAAATTCCGGAGGATCTCAAGACTTCGATAAAAGAAGCTGGATATATAGCTCAGATCTGGATTGAAAAGAGAAGGTGGGATTCTGGTGCCACTTTTTACTCCCGCGAGAAAGTGAGCGATCTCTTTTTTGAGTTGATCAATTGGTCCGACGTACGCAAGCTTTTGTACTACCAAGAGAATTACTATCTGTAAGAAGGCGATACCAGCCACTTCGGGGATGCCGATATACACGGGAAGGACCACCTCGGGTATAAATCCAAGATACATAACAACAATTCCTACCTGAAACAGGAGGAATAAAATACTGAGTACACTGGGGAAATATCGTATAAAACTCTTCATAGAGCAAGTCTAGCATATCTCATCTCTTTGAGCAAATCCCGAGGTTTTCTTTATTTTTCGTATTTCTTTCCTTGATCTCTGGAGTGATATTCCTAATATGATCACAGCGTAATTATTTTTTTATCTATTCGTATGAATTCACTCAATAAAGTACAGCTTATTGGTAATCTCACTGCTAACGCAGAAGTAAAAGAGACTCCAAATGGACAAAAGGTAGCGAGTTTTTCTCTCGCGACGAATCGCGTTTGGAAGGACAGTGCCGGAATGAAACAAGAACAAGTAGAGTATCACAATGTAACAGCTTGGGCAGGACTTGCAACACTCCTCGAGCAATATACGAGTAAAGGAAAAAAGATTTACGTAGAAGGACGCCTTCAGACTCGGAGCTGGGATGACCAAGCGGGAGTCAAGAAATATAAGACAGAGATCGTAGCGGAGAGCATTATCCTCCTTTCTGCAAATGGAAGTCGAGAAGAGAGTTATGGAGAAGCTTCTCAAATGGACGAAGCCGCTACGGCTGCGACTCCTGCAAAAGTACGCAAATCTCCAAAGATTGAAGAAGAGATTCACATAGAAGATATCCCATTCTAGATACAGCCCTGGAAAGGCTCGCCAAAACTATAAAAATTTCCTCATCGAAAATTCGGGAGGATTTTTTTTATTGGCGTATATCTACCTCAAATACGTGAAATATCCATTTTTCCTGATGCGTCATACCAAAGGTCTTCGAAGGGGTTTTACGCTCTGAAATGATAGTATCAGTTTCGAGCTTCTTGTAGTCGGCCACTTCCTTTTCATCTACCAGAAATATCGCAGATTCACCAGGATTTTTTCTATTTTGAGAAGATTTCATGACTCGATCTATGTAGGCATTCGTCTGTACGGATGAGTAGTAGTCCTTTTTTATATCTATCCGATCTGAGATGCGGTTATTTTCTCACTCGAGAGATTCCATATATCGATTTACCTGAAAGTCCTGGTATTTATAGTACACCACCAAATATACCTCGTATACGATGATGACGATCAGGAGAGCGAGTAAATATTGCATCCGGGTATTCATGCTTGTGAGACGAACGGTTTCGTGTACAATATGCAAAATATCTTTTTTTCCTATGCGTATTTCGTATTTTGTGAGAAAACACCTCATTCCATTGATCTTGGCGAGCCTCACGGCGATCATTGCTTTTCTTTTGCTCAGTGATATCTCTCGTTCGAGTGAAAAAACTCTGGAAGTAGATCGGATCGAGGCTTATGTACTCTCTACCGGGGGACAAACTATTCTTAAAAGAGGGAGTGAGACTTTTTCTCTAAAAAAAGATGGAAGAATGACCATCGCTCAATCCGACAAAGTACGTACGCTCGCTGACTCGAGTGCGACTTTATTTTGGCCAGATGGCTCGGTGACGCGACTCGGAGAAAAGACAAATATTACTATCTATGAGTTGCAGTGAGGAGTGACGACTCAGGTAGACTTTAGTATCACCGAGGGAAAAAGCTGGTCCAACGTAGTCCGATATCTCGATCCAAACTCTCACTTTAAGCAGCGATTTGATAATGATATAAAAGTAGCAGCCGTTCGGGGAACGGTATTTGAAATACAGGCGGACAAGGATTATATACGTACTATTTCGCATTCGATCGATATACAGGACGAAAAAGGAGTTCTCATTCGCCCCTTATCAGCCGGCTCTATTGCCTCAGAAGAGAGGGTCCTCGAAAGTCTGCCACAGACCGTGATCGATCAAGACTGGTCAAGTACGAATACTGCCCTCGATCAGATACTTTCGGCGGAACTTCGTGCTAAATGGAAAGCTAAGATAGATTCTGTCGCCCTCACACAGGACTGGAAGCTCATTTGTACCAATTTTATCCGATCTTTGATCGGAAAAGATCCTCTTGGTCTCCCTTTTGAAGTGATCTACGCTCCAGATGGCTCCGTACAAAAAGTCGTAGTAGATGACGCTCGTATGAAGCTCGTATCAGAAAGTGATCGGAAATCACTCGTGGCTTTGTATGAGTGACTCGGAAACGCTCCATCGACGGGCGATCTCGTAGATCCTCGTATCGCTCTACGAGATCAGATCATCCGTATACTCCCTGAAAAAGATCGAGCCCGCTACCTCGATGCTTTTGCTCGAGCGAGTCTCTATGAGAGCTGGGACGCTCTAGAGTCAGATATTCCACAAAAAACCCAGCGACTGAGAGAAGAAATACAAAAATATGGCGAACTCGGAGCTGACATGGAAAGTATACAAAGACTTCAGGATTCTCTCTCAGAATCAAAAATAGCTGAATTTAATAGTCGTATAGAGTCTTGGAAACAAAAGGGTTTTGATATGCTTTCGAGTAAAGATTGGCTGGAGCAAACATTTCGGCTCGATACACAGAGTATTAAAAACTCGATCGATGACTTCAATTCGAGTATTGACGGTTTGTTTAAAAAATAGTCATGAAATGACGATCTCTCATTACCAATAAACTCTTCTTTTCTGGAGGTATAGCTCTCGGAATACTCTTTGTAGTACTATTTTTCTCGAGTACCTATCCGGTATCTTCGGTCCTCAAATACGCCAATCTCGGGATTCGAAACATACTGTTTAGTATGGATACTTCTTGGCAGGAAAGAAAGATTCATCCAAGCCTTACTCTCGTAGCGATCGACGATCGAACCCTCACTGATAAAGATCGAGGAGGACTCGGAAGATGGCAAGACTTTGATCGAGCCTACTACGCTCAAGTCATCAAAAATCTCAACGATGCGGGAGCTCTCGCGATCGGAGTCGACGTACTTTTTTCAGAGAAATGAGCCTCGGATGATATCCTAGCGAAGGCACTCGTCGAGGCAAAAAATGTCACGCTCTGACTTTCTCTCTCGAAAAATAAAGCGGGAGAAGATATCCTTCCTCCGACGAAAACTCTCGCTCAGACCGCCCACTCAATCGGATATTTTCAGCCAAATATTGATCCGACGAATGATCTCGTATATGGTATATCTCCGGCTATTCGTACCGACTCTGGAGAGGTCTATGAGCCATTTTCTCTCGCTACATTACGTACCTATCTCGATGCGATAAAGGGAGTCGATACGACCATATCCCCCAATCCATTTGCGTACGAAGGATTTGCCTCGTTTCATGAAAAAGGAGCTCCGTTTCTCCCACTTTCTCGAATAGATAAAAACGAGGTCCTCATCAACTATGTACCACGAGCTCTTTCGTATCCAGTGATTTCTTTTTCTGACGTATATCAAGGAAATTTTGATCCAAGTCGGGTGAAGGATAAAATGATCTTTATCGGGGCTACGGCTACCGCACTTCACGATGAGTTTTTTACTCCAATAGGTATCACTCCAGGAGTACTTATCCATATGAATCTCATAAATACGATCTTGACCGGAGACTATCTCACGTATGTAGCTCCCTATACAGAGATAGCTGTGATCGTACTTTTAACCTTTCTTTTGACACTGTTTCTCATGCACGTAGAAAACCGCACCTACCAGCTTTTCTACTCTTTTACTGCCTTGACCCTCTGAGGTTTCTTTTATCTCGTGGTATTTACTCTTTCCTCCAAGATATTTATCCATCCGGTCGAGATCATCATGATCGTCATACTCGTGGCGATATCGGTCACGGCGTATAAATACATCTACGAAGAAAAAGGGAAACGACTCCTCAAAAATACCCTTTCTCAGTATCTCGCGGAAGATCTCGTCACCTCTGTGCTTTCCAACTACGAAGAAGTGAAACTCTGAGGTACTCGGAAAGAGGTGACATTATTTTTCTCTGATATTGCAGGATTTACCACTCTTTCTGAAAATATGGAACCAGAGGAGCTCGTACGGTTTCTCTCTATCTATCTCAAGGAGGTATCAGATATCATCATTCATGAGCGGGGATTTGTAAATAAATATGAAGGAGATGCGGTCATGGCCATCTGGGGAGCCTTCGGACTCGAGGATCGTCAGTCATATCTCGCTTGTAAGTCAGCTCTCCTTCAGCAAGAAGCTATTACCAAGATAAACGCAGAATTTGAGAGAACCTTTGGGTTTTCGATCCAAGTACGTATGGGACTCAATAAATGACCCGCGGTCGTCGGAAATATAGGAAGTGCGGGGAAGAAGATCGAGTATACCGCCATAGGAGATAGTGTGAATACCGCCTCTCGACTCGAAGGGATCAACAAACTCTATGGTACGCTCATCTGCGTCGGACAAAACATCTACGAGAGTGAAAAAGATACATTTGTATTTCGAAAACTGGACTCCATCATGGTAAAAGGAAAAGATCGATCCCTCTGGATATATGAGCTCGTTGGATATAGAGAACAAGTTGAAGAGATGACACTCACGAAGATTGCTCGATTTGAGCAGGGACTCGCTCTCTATCAGTCACAATCCTTTATCGAGGCTCAGAAGATATTTGAATCTCTCATAACAGAATATCAAGATCCTCCGTCGGTTGCTTTTATCGAACGAACGAAAGAGTATATAAAAAATGGCTGTCCTCCTGACTGGAACGGGGAATATAGAGCTTTAGAAAAATAAAATGAAAGAAACTCTCTAAAAGTAGAGTCAGATATTTGACAAATATAGTTTTACGTGTTTTAATACTCTTGTCAGCTGTTATATATGTGGTGGCCAAATCACCCGACAGCATCAAACAAAAACAAAGTAGGAATACTTTTCAAAATAAAAATGTCATTGGTACTCCTTGAGAGGATCATGAAACAAGAACCCTAGTCTTGTAAAAACAGGGGAAAAATAGCTGACACGTATTGATCCTATTTGGTGAGGATCAGACACCCAAAATTAGTCCGTATGAGGGCGTGTTATTACACAAGAAAAGCCTTTTTCTCATACGGGCTTTTTGTTGCCTCAGGTATATTTTGATAGAGTCTTTTTCGGAAAAATCGAGTATTAGGTGAGATTTTTTTGCACTTCTGCGAGGAGCTGAGATTCTTTGATTTGAGTATCGAGCTGAGCAGTATAGTATCGAGTCTCTTCGAGGCTAATAATTTCACGAGTCAAGATCGCATTGAGATGTCCGGTCTTCTCATCGACGATAGGAAATATATTAACCCCGGCGGTATTCATTTGATCTGCGACTTTATTTTTTGGAGTATGAAGAGTGGGATAGGGGCTTGATACTATATCGAGGGGTATCTCTGCCAGACGAGTCTCGGGATCTACGACTCATAGAAGGGAGCTGAGACGTATGAGGCCCTGAGGTGTACCATCAGTATCTCGAAGTATGATAGAGTCAAACCGACCACGATACTGCGAAGTGAGACGAGAAAGAGCCTCAGCTACGGTATTTGTTGGATCAAACGCGAGGTGGAGATCGAGGGGGACGAGAGTGGTATCATCGACGAGTGGAAAATTAAATCCGATATCTTTTGAGCTCGGTCGAGCTAGGTCATAGACAGTTGCTCTAAGTCTCGCACGAGTCACTCCTCGGGCAAGCTCTTCGGAGACGATACCCTGTACCCCCTGGGTGAGAGCGTGAGAGCTCTGCTCTCATGGATTTTTCAGGATTTCTTCGAGACGAGCCATAAACTGGATTTCTTCTGCTCGACTTCCGAGAATGATCGCCGTACGTTCGCTATCACGCCGGAGGGTAGCGAGCATCTTGAGTACCTCGAGACGAGCCTCTGCGTGAGCGAGAGATATCTCTACTTTATGAGATATTTCATCAAAAAATCGACTCGTACTGTCGGGAGTCAGGACGGGGGAAATGGTATCGAAGAGCGATTTTTTCGGTGCATTCATCTCTACTAGACTACCATGAGCCTGTATTCTCTGCAATAAACAGATATTGACTCTCTATATAATTATTGTACAAACATTTTGACAAACAGAATTTTTCAGTACGATACATGAGTCAGGTCGATATTTCCTCTCGAGGATGGTGTCAGCCCGATGGAGACCTTCCCTGCCAAAAATGGGAAGAAAAACAAAAATGGAGAACTCGATGCAACTCATCGACACAGTCAAACCCGCTCGTCTGAAGCATGATCGCCGTCGTCGCAATGATCAGGTAGCCCGTAAGGCACGAAAAAGCAGTAAGCAAACAGTGAAATCTGTCGCAAAGCAGGTTCTCGTACGGGCCCAGAGTTGGGCCAATACCGTGAATTTACTGGTCAAAACGTCCTTCAGCGATGCCAAGATCCAGAAGTCTGCACTCTTTGCATTCGCAAAGAAACACGGGCTGTACATGATCACAAGATCATTGGGTCAGAAAATGTTTGAAGTGATTGTGTTTCAAAACAAGGGCCATGCTTTGGCATCGGTGGGCTGAAATAATGGCTCAGCAGAAAAAAGGCAAGAAACGAAACAAAGACGGCTGGCAGAAACGTAAGTAACTGCCAACATCCCCCTCTTGCGACATAAGTATGATCTTATGTTCGCTCACCCCGAGATATTTCCTCCGCCGGAGGAAGATGGAAATATCTCATAGCCACCTTCGGGTGGCTTTTACTATGCTTCATTTTAGGACCCTACATTCTAACTCCAAACGCAACTTTCTCACAAACTCAGGATAGACTATAAAAAAGGGATAAGATATCGGTGCTTAACGCCAAAATCTAACCCCTAAGTATTGTATAGAATATGCTTCTAACCGAAAAGGAATTACATCAAATAGAGGGATATATATCACTCTGAATGAAGGATGTACAAATAGCTGGGAAGATCGGACGTAATAAATCAGTCATATCAAGACTCTTTACTGAATTCCCAAGAGAGGAGTTCTCATCCGAACTAGTTATACAGACTCGCTTTGAAAAGCGTTCCAAGAGAAGTTCCTGACACCTACGAATCCCTGCTTGATGATCACTTGAATACTGGCTCATAGCTCGGATCAAAGACTGAGATTCCCCAGAACAAGCCTGTGGGAGATGGACACAGAAGAATGGATGATCACTCTCAAAAGATACCCTCTACAAAACCATATATGTACGAAAACCAGAATTGGTGAAAATATACTTCCGAAGGAAATGAAAGAAGTACCGAAATCGTAAAAAAGACAAAGCCCTTAATAAGTACCAGATCCAAGATCGTACGATGATCGATGAGCGACCGAAAGAAATAGAGGATCGCCAGATTATCTGACACTGGGAGTGAGATACGGTCATTGGGAAAGACTGTAAGGGGGCAATATTTACCATAGTGGAACGAATGACCGGCTACGGATATGCATTTCTCCTTCCTCTCTGAAAAGATGCTTTCGGAATAGTCGATGCGGTAAACCACTTCTTAGAAAGCCTTCCTGAAGCTCTCAGAAAAACTGTCACTTTCGATAATGGGCGTGAATTCGCTTACCATGCCATGATGAAGATTACCGTTTACTTCGCTCATCCGTATCATAGCTGGGAACGATGAACGAATGAGAACTGGAACGGACTCCTACGTGAATTCTTCCCAAAGGGAACAGACTTCTCTACTATCTCTCAAAATGATGTGACAATGGCTTATGAAAAGTTAAACTCAAGACCACGTAAAAGACTCTGCTATCTTACCCCAAAAGAAGCTTTCCAGGGAGAGTTAAAAAGTTGCGTTTCAGTTTAGAATCCAAGGACTGACCTTTGACAATCTGCTCACTTCGTATATTCTCTTTCCGTCCATAATCAACCACCATGGTCGCACAACTTATGACGCTCACCTCACCCCGATAGTCTCGTAGGTATTTGTCATGTGCGAATCCTCCGAGAGATCGGAGGATTTTTTAAATAATATTTTTCTTCTCATGCCCTTCCCACTCACTACCAAGCGTCACTCTCTCGCTCACATCCTTGCCCAAGCTATCAAGTCTCTCCATGGAGCAGATGTCCAGATGGCAATCGGTCCTGATATAGATACTGGACTCTATTATGACTTTGATTTTGGAGAATTCGCCCTCCTCGAGTCTCATCTGAGAGACATCGAAAAAAAGATGAAAAACATCATCAAACAAAATCAAAAATTCGTCTCAGCTCCAAAATCTGTAGCGGATGCTCGTGCGTATCTCACGGAGCAAAAAGAGTCGTATAAGCTCGAAATGCTCGAGGATCTCGCGGCTCGCGGTGAGACTGAAATAGGGTTCTATGAAAACTACGCTCAAAATGGCACTCTCATATTCACTGATATGTGTGCAGGACCCCATGTTGAGAAAACCCTCGATATCGACGAAAATAGTTTCAAGGTAGACAAGATCGCCGGGGCCTACTGGAGGGGAGATGCTACCAGAAAGATGCTCACCCGAGTCTATGTACTTGCTTTTGATACTCGAGAGGAACTCGACACTCACTGCAAAATGCTCGAAGAAGCGAAAAAACGAGATCATCGTATCCTCGGGAAAAAACTCAAACTCTTTACTATCTCAGATCTCGTAGGATCAGGGCTTCCGCTCATACAGCCAAATGGGATGATCATCCGAAAAGGGATCGAAGAATATCTCTGGGATCTCCATAAAGATCGTGGATATGATCGAGTCTGTACTCCACACCTCGCGAAAGAAGATCTCTACATCAAGAGTGGCCATGCGGGGCACTATATGGAGGATATGTTTTCAGTGTATGGAGGGACGAGCAAAGAGAAATTCTACGTAAAACCGATGAACTGTCCGCATCATATGCAGATATTTGCCGACAATCAGTTTTCCTATCGTGATATGCCGATCCGATATTTTGAGCCTGCCACGGTCTATCGTGACGAAAAGACCGGACAACTCTCGGGTCTCACTCGAGTACGAGCGATCACTCAGGATGATGGACATCTCTTTTGTCGAGCATCACAGATACAGGCAGAAGTGTCGATTATTGTCGATATTATTAAACAGTTTTATCAGACTTTTGGGCTTCTGGAGTGATACTGGGTGTCGTTTTCGGTACGAGATCCGGCTACTCCAGAAAAATATCTCGGAGGAAATGAGGTCTGGGATCTTGCCGAGTCATCGCTTGAGGACGCAGCAAAGACAAATCAGCTCAACTATCGACGTATTGAGGGGGAGGCAACATTTTATGGACCAAAGCTCGACTTTATGTTCAAGGATGCGATCGGACGAGAGTGGCAACTCGCGACCATACAAGTCGACTTTAATCTCCCCGAGAGGTTTGATCTCTCATTTACCAATGAGAAGTCTGAAGCAGAACGACCGGTGGTCATACACCGAGCTATCTCGGGAAGTCTCGAGCGATTTATGGGGATTATGATCGAGCATTTTGCGGGGACTTTTCCTCTCTGGCTTGCTCCAGAGCAGGTACGTATCATACCCGTAGCGGAGACATTTGTCCCGTATGCAGATGAAGTATTTACCCTCTTAAAGAAAGCGGGGCTTCGGGTACGACTCGATGACTCGAATGATGGACTTAATAAAAAAGTCAGAAATGCTGAGGTCGATCATACGAACTATATTCTCATTGTCGGGGAAGAGGAGATGAAGAGTCAGAGTATTGCTCTCCGAAACTATAAAACCAAAGAACAAAAGGTTATGAAAGTGACTGAATTTATAGAAATGATACAAGAGGAGGTAGAAAAGAAATCTCTCTAAAAAGTTTTACTTAGGAGATATTTTTGGTAGACTACTATGATTTCTTAACTATTTTTTCTATGAAAGACACTATTGTGGTTTCTACGGTCCTCAAGTCTACTTTTAATGCCGTATATCAGCTCTATTTTCAGACGCATTCTTGTCATTGGAATATTATTGGGGCAGAGTTTTACCCTCTTCATGAAATGCTCGGAGCTCAATATACTCGACTCTGGACCTCTCTCGACGCCATAGCGGAGAGATTTCGAGTGATAGATATGCCAGCACCTACGAGTATCGGTCCAGTAGACGCAAGTCTCAGTACGCTCATTTCTCAAAAGATGCTTACCGAACTCGTACAATCTCAAGAGGCAGTCATAGCAGTGCTACGATCGAGTATCGAAACACTGACAATTGAGAATGACTTTGCTGGGGCAGATCTTCTCACGGGACTGCTCGCTGAACACGAAAAAGAATGCTGGATGACTCGAAGCTCTATCTCTCGAATATAATTTAAAATAAAATCTATGCACCACGACCTCATCATTATCGGAGCTGGCTCAGCTGGACTTCCTGCCGCTATGTACGCTTCTCGCTACAAGATATCCAATCTCGTCATCGGAGAACTCCCGGGTGGAGCTCTCGCTACGAGTCATCAAGTCGAAAACTGGCCAGGAGTATTCTCTGCCAGTGGGAAAGACATCATGGACACGTTTGCCAAACATGCTGAAATCTCTGGATCTACTATCCTCCAAGATCGAGTAGCGAGTATCGCGGGATCGAAAGGTGATTTTACCGTGACGACTCAGACTGGTAAAACTTTCACGAGTCATTTTATACTCCTCGCTACGGGTAATAAATACCGTCATCTCGGTGTCCCGGGAGAAGACCGACTCATCGGAGCAGGAGTATCGTACTGTGCAACCTGTGATGGAAACTTTTTTAAAAATAAAGTGGTAGGAATGGTCGGAGGAGGAGATGCAGCGATCACCGAGGCACTCTACCTCGCGGATCTCTGTGCTCATGTACATATTCTCGTACGAGGAGATCGACTTCGAGCCGAAGATATCTGGGTCGAGCAGATCAATAAACGTACGAATGTAACTATTCATTTTCAAAAAAAGGTAGCAGAAATCCGAGGAGAATGGAATGTCGAAGATGTCCTCTTTGAAGATGGAGAGAGTCTCAAGCTCGATGGAGTGTTTGTAGCTATCGGATCAGATCCAGATACTAAACTTATCGATCATATGAATCCTGCCAAGGACGATTCTGCGTGTATCATAGTAGACAAGCGACAAGCTACAAATATCTCAGGAGTCTATGCTGCGGGAGATGTGACGACCAACTCCAATAAATTTAAACAAACGATCATGAGTGCCGCAGAGGGATGTCTTGCGGCAAATTCTATCCATGAAGATATACTCCGGGGGTAGAGTTTGATATTTAAAAAACAGAGTGAGAACACTCTGTTTTTTTTATGACTAGATCGTGATTACTTTCGACTCATTTTTTTGTCAGATCTTGGCGAAGGAATGTACTCAAGAATGAGATTTAAGAGAGTCTTCGGGATACTCTCCCATAC
>JANOQA010000092.1:0-5117 GCA_031422145.1 bacterium
GAGAGAGTAACTCCAGTAGCAGAGTATATAGTGATAGCACTATCAGGCTCTGGTACGGTACCATTGTTCGCTTCGGATACTTTAAGAGCTTGATAGATATTTTTCAGATCAGATCCTCGTGAAGCATCACGGGAGGTAGAAGTATATCCCGAGTATCCGACAAATCCTACGGTGGAGAGTACAACCAAGATGGCTATCACGACGATGAGCTCTACGAGGGTGAAGGCTCGAGGATTTTGTTTGGTGTGGAGCATGGAGGATGCAGAGAGATAAACTCCAGATATTTTAGGGTATGTGGGGTGGATTGCAAGGGAGATTACTCGCTACACGACTCTTCGTAGCCTTTACGCTCTATGAGCTGCTTGGCGATACACTCGACTCTTTTTTTGGTAGTGAGAAGTATATTCTTTGCTTCGGCGAGGGGTTGATCGAGCTCTTTTCCGAGAACTGCTTCGTACTCACTCGTGAGTACTCGATCAAAATTTATGAGACGTATTTCTGAAGAGGGCAAAAAGCTCTCATACCTCACCCAAGGATAATTTTTATTCATTACTTTTTCTTTTCGAATCTCTACGAGGTCATTTCGAGCTGGGAGATAGTGCGGGAAAGAGTCGAGGTAGGATTCAGTGGAGGATTTGAGAGAAAGGTGCGAGAGGAAATCTATCCCCGCCTCGGGAGCTGCTGCGGTCTTGGACAGAGCAAAATACTGAAATCGAACGAGGTTGGACTTTTTCCCATTTTCTCCCTGGGGGATCGGAGAAGATCGAAGATCTCTTTTTTCAAGCTTAGAGTCAGTACCCGCTCGCTTTTCCGAGTACTCGATCTCTCGTAGGAGAGATGGATATCCAAATATAGCTCCTACTTTACCTCGTACAAAAAGATCCGTAGTAGAAATAGACTTACGATCGAGCTCATCTTTCAACTGATAGAGAGCATTTGTATTGGTAGCATCAGGAGACTCGGTCGATCCAGCATATCCTTGATAGTCTTCGATAGCCTGGACAGCGAGAGGATCCTGAAGACGAGAAACTGAGTCTATACCAGCCTGCACCATAAATAAAGTGGCGAGGCTCGGAGCTTGAGTGATGTATCGACTCCCATATCCGAGGGCTACCGGGAGAGTCGCTCCTTCTTCAGTAGTGAGATTTTGAGCTTGGAGCTCTTGCCAGGTGGCTGGCACTCCCCCACTCACGAGAGATCTATTGTAAAAAGCTCCGATCGTCTCATATCCGAGGGGAATACCTTTTATACTCCGGATCTGGATATCTTTCCCGTCTTCGGATTTCCCAGGCTGAGTATCGATGAGTGGATCAAAGAGTTTATTGAGATTTTTAGAAAAATCATCCATATCTACCACTGAATCTGAAAGTGGTACGATCTGACTCTCGAGCATCGCAGCTCCTGTAGATGGTACTACAAATATATCGGGGGATTTTCCATCTGCTATCACCGAAAGGAGGGACCTCTCATAGTCGGCGTACGTAGCAAATTTAGTCACAGTGACGGTCGTGTCCTTGTACTGAGCATTTTTTTTGAATTCGCTAATGATCGGATCAAATCCAACTCGATCATCTCCGACAACCCAGACGGTGATTTCTTTAGCACCCGCAGTAGTACCGGTCTTTTTTTCTCCAGAAAGGAGAGAAAATCCTATACCCAAAGAAATGACTAGGATGGCTGCTATGACAAAAAACATGATTTTCTTTTGAGACATATCGATCTAGATAAGAAATGAGATAATCCTTTGCTGCATTTGGGCGAGATCCTCGGAAGATGCGGGAGTCGCTTTTTTAAGATCGAGATCGTCAGCACACTCGAGAGGGATGAGATGTACGTGAGTATGTGGTACATCAAAACCAGCTATGAGGACCCCTACTCGCTCACACTGCGTAGCTCTTTGGAGAGCCTTTGATATGAGCTTGGTAGCCTGAAATACCTCGGTATAAAAAGGATCCTCGAGATCTGAAAAATACGCCACCGGAGTACGTGGTACTACGAGAATATGTCCTTTTTGGACGGGACGAATATCGAGAAAAGCATATACGTAGGGATTTTCATAGATGGTATAGCTCGGGATCTCACCATCAATAATACGACTAAAGAGAGTTTTGGACATAGGGAGAGTATAGCCTGGTATACGCATTTTTCAAATTTACAAAACTGTACTTTTCCCTAAGATCGGTGGATCGTAACTCCCCTATTTCTCAGTACTTTGGAAAAGCTAAAATTTTATATAAAAACCTTTGGGTGTCAGATGAACTACGCTGACTCAGAAAAAATCCATCGAATTCTTCTGCAGGCAGGGATACTCAAAGTACTCGATCCTACTGAGGCTGATATAGTGATCCTCAATACCTGCTCAGTCCGACAAAAAGGGGAAGATAAAGTATTTGGTTTTATAGAAAGTATAGCAAAGTCAGATCTATCAAAGGAAACAAATACACTCATCGGGGTCACGGGATGTATGGTACGAAAGTCGGGGATTGCCAAGCGATATATAGGAGAGACTCTGGAGCGAAAACGTACTAGAAAGATCGTACGAGTGAGTGACTCTGCGGGACTCGCCAACTATGATGATGACCTCCTCTCCCGCTCGAGCAATATCGACTTTGTATTTCGGATCGAGGAGACCGGCTCCCTCACCAAGATCCTCACCTTGATCCTCGGGAGGGATATCGGAAATGACGAAAAGTGGGAAGAATACCTAAAAATCCGCCAAACTCAGGAAAATCCTACAAGTGCCAATGTCATCATCCAGACGGGATGTGATAACTACTGTACTTTTTGTATCGTACCGGAGACTCGAGGACGTGAAGTATCTCGATCGATCGACGACATAGTACAGGAGGCTCGGGAAGTAGTAGAACGTGGAACGAAAGAGATCACCCTCCTCGGACAAAATGTAAATAGCTACGGTAAAGAGGCTCGTACTAAGCTTTGGAATAGTGAGAGTCTCACATGGAGCAATAGCGGAGTGAAAACTCCATTTCGAGAACTTCTGGATGAGCTCGGGGCAGTGATGGGGATTGATCGGATACGATTTACCTCGAGTAATCCTCATGATATGACACGAGATATACTCGAATCCCACTTTGAGATACCCGCCCTTTGTCCGTATCTCCACTTTGCTCTCCAGTCTGGATCAGATGAAGTACTGAAAAAAATGAACCGAAAACATACCTACGCTGACTTTAAAGCACAGGTAGAGTATCTGAGAGGTCGAGATCCATTTTTTTCTATCTCTACGGATATTATCGTAGGATTTCCAGGAGAAAGTGAAACAGACTTTGAGCTCACGGCTCAGGCAATGATCGAGTGTGAGTTTGACTTTGTGTATCTCGCTCGCTACTCTCCCCGCCCCGGCACCTTTGCTGGAGATCGACTCGAAGACTCCGTCTCTCCTGCTGAGAAAGCACGTAGATGGAATGTACTCAATGAAATACTGACACAATCAGCTCGATCTCGAAATGAGCGAATGATCGGACGAACCGAAGAAATCCTCATCACCGGAGTAGATCGAGAGGGTCGACTCGTGGGTCGGACTCGAAATTTCAAGGAGGTATCTTTTGAGGGAGACTCGAATCTACGAGGGATAGTACGAGTCGAAATAGACCGAATGGAGGGCTGGGGACTCGGAGGAGTACTCATTTCTTAGAGATTTTCGGTGATTTATACTCCAGTCTATCTCGACTCGCTCCTCGATGATGAGTAGTTTTCGAGGATCTCGACTGTTCTTTGGAGAGCTCCGGTATGTGGTGAAAATCTATCTTTACGGAAATCTCAGAGAGATTGGAGTACTCTCGTAAGATCTCCTAACTGAGTTTCTTTAAGGATAGTAGTATCTGGATAGGTATTTTCCCAAGAAAGAGCGTTGATATTTTGATGATCTCTACTCGCTATTTCGAGAGGGATCGTAATGATCCGACATCCAAATAAAGTAGCTTCTGCGAGAGAATTTGCAGAGGATCTCATGATCGCAATATCAGCTTTCATATAAGCCTGTACGAGATCTTCTTGATTCATCCACTTTTTCACTTGTACATTTGAAAATACTTCAAACCTCGAGAGAAAATGTTCGTTCAGTGCTCCGAGTGCTATATCAAATGTATGATCTCGAAGATCTGGCAGAGATTGTAGAAGAGTCTCAAATATCTTGGTAGACCCCAGTCCGCCACACTGAACTACGATATGTTGCTTTCTTTTTTTAGGAAGGGAAAATACGCATGATGCGGCTTTTATATAGAGAGGATGTAGGTAATGTCCGATAACTTCTTTTTTTTTGTGATTTGGAAAATCTGCTGTTCATTCAGCAAATCCAAGAAGGACTCTCTCGGCAAATCTACCAAGAAATTTTTGAGTTGAACCCGATCGAGTATCGGATTCATGAAGTACTAATGGAATCCCAAGAAGGATACCCGCAATAGCAGGAGCAAGGGCTACTCATCCTCCCTTTGAAAATATAACCTTTGGTCGATTCCTGAGAAGATATATACACGTCATGAAAAAAGCTATCAGACCGTAGAGAGGCTGCGTCAGAAATGTCCATGGAGCATATTTTCGAATCTTGACCGATGGTACACCATAGAATGCAATAGAGTGATCTCGAGCCTTCTTCTGATCAAAAGAATTACGCCACTCTCCGATCCAGAGCACCCGATCTCCAAATCTCTCGGCGAGCATAATAATAGGGAGGACGTGTCCGCCTGATCCACCACCAATGAGGAGTATATAGGGGAGTTTTTTCATGTGAAACTAGGAAATACGTTCGTATGTGCCATCAGATCTTCGTTGTACTCGTGCATATATCTCCAGCGTCGAAAGAGTACCGAGAGTCTCAGAAATATCAAGACCGAGACTTTCTGCAATTGTATCTGGATCACTCGCCGTAGAAAGAAGTGTGAGTATGGATACCTCTCGAGGACTGAGATCCGTCGTATCAAAAGGGATTTTTTCCAGAGAGGAAGGTCACGACGTCGAATGACTCGAGTGTCCATACTCTATGAGAATATCTTCGGGTCCAAGTACGAGCTTTGCGGCTCATCATTGGAGAAATCGAAGCGTTCCCCACGAATTTTGACGACCGATATCCGACGGCGGGATAAATACATCCTTTCCTT
>JANOQA010000093.1:0-3384 GCA_031422145.1 bacterium
TCTCTGTCGGTCGGATTGCCTCATGGGCCTCTTGTGCACTCGCTTGCTTTGTTTTATATTTGCGACCATTTGGCATGGTATATTCTTGCCCATATTCTTTTTGGATAAAATCCCGAGCCGCCGAAATCGCGAGATCCGAGAGATTGACGGAGTCAGTTCGCATATAGGTAATATGTCCATTTTGAAAGAGGCCCTGGGCGATACTCATCGTCTGTCCGACGGCATATCCCATCTTTCGAGAGGCTTCTTGCTGGAGAGTCGAGGTGGTAAAAGGAGCTCCGGGCATACGGGAGAATTCTTTTTTCTCGACTCCATCGAGTCGGAGATCGAGTTTGAGTTTAGCCTCGGCTACGATCCCTCATTTCTTATTTTCTCCGTATCCTACCTGACTCACATCGACTCCGAGACCAGCGAGGACTTTTTCGAGATCTTTTTGAGTGAGAAGCTTGGCAGCTTTTCCGGAGATCTTGGTGAGCTCTACCTCAAAGCTCACTTCATCTTTTTTGACGATCGCAATGATCTTCCAAGACTCGGTTGGTATAAAAGCTTGTATTTCTCGTTCTCGCTCTACGACGAGCTTGACTGCTACGGACTGGACTCGTCCCGCGGAGAGTCCCATCTTGATCTTTTGCCAGAGGACGGGTGACACTTTAAATCCTACGAGTCGATCGAGTATACGACGAGACTGCTGAGCGTTGACGAGGTCGAGGTCGATCTTGCCTGGTTTAGCAAAGGCCGCGAGGATCTCCGTCTTGGTGATCGCATTATACGATACACGATGGGTCGTCTTTGGGTCGAGACCAAGCGTCTCACAGATATGCCATCCGATAGCCTCTCCCTCTCGATCGGGATCCGTCGCTATATAGATAGTCTCGGCAGATTTGGCGAGTTTTTTGAGACCGGTGACGATCTTTTTCTTGTCTTCTGAGACGATATAGGTCGGTTTGAAACCATTTTCTATATCGATACCGAGATCTTTCTTTTCGAGATCTCGTATATGTCCAACCGAAGAAGTAACTTCGTAGTCAGGACCGAGGAACTCTGAAAGTTTCTTGATTTTATTGGGCGACTCTATGATAACGAGATTTTTCATACGCCGAAGCCTAGCAAGCTTCGGGCATTTGTCAAAAGTATCCGAAACACGATCGACTTGATATTGACCCCAGAGTCTCCTACAATAGGCGAGTTTCCTCATTTCGGCCTATGCGATCCTCTCTCATTTCCTCGCCCTATCAGAGTCTTCGAGTATCTACTCGAGCTTTCTCACTTGTGGAGCTTCTCGTCGTGATATCTATCATAGCGACCCTCTCCATCGTAGCCTACGTAGGATTTGGAGAGTATAGTACCTCCGAAAAAAACTCCAAACGTACCGCTGATATCACCGCTCTCGGTGGAGCCGTCAATACCTATGTACTCGAAAAGAAAACCCTCCCCGAACCTACGGCCAATCGTGGATATTTTGATGAAAACGGAGGCTATCGACATAGTAACTCTGGAGCATATGGAGTCTCGAGCTTTCTCTCCGAAGATATCCTCGGTACCTACGCCCTTGCCAGTCATCCTCGAGATCCTGATACTCAGAGTTACTACGCCTATGGAAGATCATATAGGACTCCTCTCATGTACGATCTCGCCAGTGTGATCCGTGGGAATACCCCGATCGCCTATCTTCGAGGTACTTCTGATGGAGTACTTCTCCCCTCCCTCGTCAAAGGATACAATACTACCACCTTTGTACAAGATGGTGATACCTCGACCCTCCCCTACCATCCATCCCAGCGAGTGATGACCGCATATATAGTATCGTCTACCGGGACGATCACTCGTACTCCCGTAAAGCCCCTCTCTGACGTACTCGTCACCGGAGATAGGGTATCCGTCTCTCCCGGAGGGCTCGCTCGTATAAAGTCAAGTGATGGATCGGAGCTCCTCCTCGGGAGTGAGACGCTTCCTACTGAGGTCAATCTATCTGATCTCTCCCTCAAAGATGAGAGCGGACTCTTGACTCGTATGCGACTCGTACTCACGAGTGGAGAGATCTGGATCCAGGCTCCCAAGCTTCGAGAATACGGCGGAGAGCGAAGCGATCTCGAGCTCGAGACCCGAGGAGTCGTCGCCGCTGTGCGTGGGACAGTATTCGGGGCGAGAGCTGGAGTGATTCCGACTTCGAGTGGATTATTTATACTTTCCGAGGGAACCCTCGAGCTCACAAAAGATGGGTCACCCCTCTCTCTCGCAGGAGGAAGCCCTATCAGTCCTGGGATACTCGACGTACCCGAAGGATCTCCCGCCAAATCTATCGAGATCATACCTGCGGGAGGACCGAGTATTCCACCTGTAAAAACTCTCACTCCGTCGGAGATTATCAGTATTAAAGATTCCCTCGATGAGATGGGGACCGACTCCGAAGAAAGTTCCCTTCCGGAAGTCACGAGCTATACCGGATCTACCAGTGGAACCAGTGGATATTCTCTGACTCTCCGACTCGGGCGGACTCGAGCCGAGAGTGTACGAGTCGATGGAGTAAATACTCTATTTCCGATAGAAAAACCTGCCTACGGTGTATATATATCCAATATTACCCTGTACCAAGATCCGAAAAATAGTTTTACCTTTTCACTCTGCAAGACTGGAAAGGTATCTGGTCTGAAGTGTGGACCCAGTCGTACTCTCCAGTTTGGAACCCTATCAAGTACTCCTACTCTCGTAGATATATCTGATCGGACTTCTTCGAAGATATTCCTCACTCCTCGAGTATCTGAGTGTCTCACGGGAGAAGTTCTCTATGACGATACCTGTCGATCGTGGGAACGGATCGGAGGAGCGATGTTTGAGACCGATACCGAGTTTACAGGCGTATCATGAGTCTCTTATTTGCCAATAAAATGAGCCGCTACCCTTCATACGGGAGTATGGAATACTCGCTATCGACCGAAACTCCTCCCGATCCGACAGAGTAATGCGTGGTATTTTTGTGACAGAAATACCACTGAGTGCGAGGACGAAGAGAATCCTGATGTAAAAATCAAAAACAAAAAGACCTACTCCGACTTATACATAGGATGAGATATATGAGATGCGTCCCCCCAAGATAGTCTCATCTTTATGAAAAGAGGAGATCTCTCCTTTACTGGGGTTTTTATAGATCGTCATCATAATGATGGATTTTTGAGCTGGTCAGGACTCGATACTCTCACTACCTCCTCAGCTCCCGGTATACGCTATGATCTCACTATACGATGAGCTTCTCTCCTCCGACCCAATGCCAGTATAGGAGAAACGATAGGCTATCTCCTCTACTCTGAGTCAGATGGTATACGTAAGTCACTCCGAGTCTATACTGAGATCAAAAATGGAAAGCCTCGACTCGTCGGAGAATTTGGA
>JANOQA010000094.1:0-2098 GCA_031422145.1 bacterium
TCCGTAAAGAGCATTCCCATATTTGCTCCTACTGGAGCAGTAAAGTGAGTCTTCCCAAACTCAGGATCATATCCGAGATACTGGTGTCATTTGTTTGCCTTTTGAAACATCTCCTTCACCTCTCCAGCATATGTCCCAACCCCATCATTAAATATATCTACCATATCTCCGACTCCGCTGATCGTTACTCCACTCAGACGTGAGAGGCCTCGACGTACATTGACCATGCAGAGGGTGATACCTCCTCGAGTCTCCGCCCAAAAATACTGAGAAAGCGAGCGAATGAGAGTATTTTCTCTGGTATACGTTTTATGTGTACGCTCAATACGGAGATCTCCGATGCCGAGATACCCTGCAAGGTCATTTACTGAGTCGACGACATCCTGCATAGTGACAAGCTCATCTTTCTCGATCACTCTATCAGATGGAATAATCCCTTGTTTTTGGAGTTGGAGGAGATAGCTATAGTTGAGATAAGCACCGCGTATCTGACTCGGATCAGGTATCTCGTGAGCCTCTAGCCCCATCTTCTTTTGTACTATTTGAGTAAAGACTCACTCATCTTCTTTTGATGGGTCACTCGGGCGAGAGACAAAAAATTTGAGGATAAAAGAAAGCCCCCGTACTTGACGTTCGATATCGAGGGATTTATCGGTATATCTTGCTTGATCGTGAATCTTTTGAGCTTCTTTGGATATAGAGCCAAAGAGTACATCTCCTACAATCTTCTCATGATAGAGTCGCCAGATGATCTCGATCTGATGACGGAGAGAAGTCGGCTCAAAATCACGAATACTTTTTTGTATTTCTTCGTAGTGTTCGGTATTGATCCGGGCGAGTCCGCCATCAGTATGAATAGTAAAGTCAGGATTGATCCGAGCAATGATTCGTAGGAGAAGCTCGGTATCTTCTTTGGAGTGATTTGGATATATTTTTGATACTTCCTGGAGATCGCGAGCGTATTTGATACGAAATGCAGCAAGATTTTCTTTGCGGATTTGGGCTGATATTTGATCATGAAGGACTGCTATTCCTCCTGCCTCTACGGACTCGTAGAGTTCTTGGCTGATGAGTCGGATGATCATGCCATCCTTTGGAGTGATCGAGAGACGTGAAATAGGATCTATAAACTGATACATGGATGCCTGAGACCGTTCTTGTAGAAATGTCTGGAGCGTGATAGAGCCAGCTCGATAAAGATCTATATTTTTCTGGTGACGTGCTTGGAGCTCAGGACTCGTGCTTTTGCGTACATAGATACGCCCTTGGTACTCAAATGCTCCAATATCACCAGGAATACTATCCTCAAATTGAATGAGGTGTTCCGTAGACTGGGCCTTTGTCGGTAGAGTTATCACTACATTTTGGTTTTGATAGACTTCTTGACTCGTGATTCATTCTCCGGTACTTTTTACGAGAAAGAGAGGAGCAAAATTACCTACCGGCTCTGGGAGTGAGAGAAGAGCAGCAATATGTTCTGGAGTGATACGATCCAATGAAAGAGGAGTTGTTATTCCTTCTGAGTTTTTTTCTTCAAATACGAGACCAGGAAATATTTGAGAGATCACAGACTGGATAGCTATCTGACGCTGAAGGGTACTGAATATCTCTGAGGAAGCTACTATATTAGCAGTCTTGAGAGAGGGGGTAGGCCGAGGATTTTTTAGAGAAACAGAGCTTCCATCTTTTCTTTGGGACGGAGTCGTAGAGCAACTGAGTCCAAGTAGCACAGCCGTAGCGATGGCGAATTGAGAAGCTCGTGAAAATGCCATCCCTCCTAGAGTAGGAGAAGGGGAGGAGGTAGGAGAGTTGCTGAAAATCGATTTCACGCGAAGAAATGAGAGTTTTATATGAAATATAACTATACAAAAACAATTGTAAAGTATTCTTTTGAATTTTGTAGATATGACCCAGATCCAGGTTTGATTTCACTGAGTATCTTCCTATACTAGTATCAAACTTAATCTCCTCCCATGAAACTTCCTCTTGGATGGATCGGACTTTTTTCAAATGTTTCCGATCTCGTAGCCCACACCTCCGCTAAAGATCTCGCTCATCAGTACTCGATCCATACCGCGGAGATCGAGTCGATCCGCAC
>JANOQA010000095.1:0-9563 GCA_031422145.1 bacterium
ATGCGAAAAAACTCTCTGCATCGTATCGGAGTTGATTTTCCATCTGCAGGTCATAGCGCCGAACGAGTGACTCGACATGCTGTGGAAATAGAGCCTATTTCAGACTGACAAACCTCAGAAAAAACTACCCTCCTCTCAGTAGATGAGATCCTTCGAGGGGCTGAGAATGGACAAATTCTTGATAGTCGATTGATCCTTGGGGCACATTTAGTAAAAAATATGCTCGGATATCGTACTCTAGAGGAGTATCCTGAGGCTGAAATACAAGAATATCTTTCTCTCGTACAATGAGGATCTCGTATTTTTTCTAAACTTTGCTCGAGTCATCCTAAACTTCGTGAGCTTCACACGACACTCCTTGCACATCCAGAGTACCGTCGTCGTATTCTCCATGCCGAGCAAGAGACTGGAGCGGCAGCTGCTACATTTGATCATGAAAAAGAAAAACACTTCTTTGATGCCTCAGTTCCTCTTTTTGCCAATCCAGAATGACTCACTGATGACCAGGCAGAAAAATATCTCCTCTACCTTGCACATGACTTTGCTCATTACGGAATGGGAGAATTTATACCCTGGTATCAAGATGAAACTGGTGAGTGGAAAATGAGAGATAAACAAACCTATCAGTCTATGATGGCTTGGACTGAGGCAGAGGCGGTCTACTATTCAGATGTTCTTATTCCTCAGATGATCGGGATAGAGAGATTTGAATCAATCATCAATCCAGATAATAATCCCGCTATTATCTCAGTGGCTCGGGCTCTTCAGGATATGAATATATCTAATGAAGATGCTCGACAGTATATCATAGAAATCGAGCGAGATGGTACTATGCCGGAAGCTATTACTACTCATCCAAAATACAAACAATATCGCTCTGTTTTTATCGAACGAATGCTCCGATTTCATCTCTTGGATGCCTATCAGGCTGGATTTGAGTATGACTGGTGGATCAAACACCAAGAGACAGCTGAGGTCATGCTTCGATTTGCAACTACCTCTAATGTTCCAAGTGAGTTCGTAGAGGGATTTGAAACTAGTATACATCTATATCGATCCTATCAAGAAGGATTCAATCCTCTCCGAGCTGAGATGGCTCAGATCCTGAATATCGATATACGAGTTCTCGCCCTCAAAATGTCCTATGTGCTCGATAGTGGAGTGACAACGAGAGCAAAAGAACTCATCAAAATAGAACTCAATACTCTCGAACGTATTTTTCATGAGGTTCGTACGGCGATGACTCGCGTGACTGATACGAGTAAAAGCGTCAGTAATCTCCAAGCTTTTGTATGTATGAAACGAGCAAGAAAAGAGGTACAAGATATTCAGGAGACATTTCTTCAGTCAGACTCTCCGATGCTTCGAGGTCTCTCTCATGATGCACGTACAAGTCTTCATGACCAAGTACTCCCGTATTTCAAGCCGTACGAACACATCTCTCCGAGTGAAACCAATGTATGACTTGCAAATCTCATGAAAGAAAGGGGTATACCAGACCCCGGAGTCTAGAGTGGGATATATTTTCCTACCCAAAACAGCATATAAAACCATTGACGGAGGAGTATTTGCCTATAAAGTGTATATATAACAATTGTATATGAAAGATATCACCCTCCTCACCTCAAGAGAAAGTATCCACGAAGGATGTCATGCTTTACTGCGATCTCCCATAGCTCAAGCTTCCTATAAAACTCGAGGAATGGTATTTGATGTAATAGATCGGTATGCAACTCTCCCGAGAATCATGTTTTCGTATAGTGATCACGCACTCGAGAGATCTCAGTTTAACTCGTACTGGGGTACCCTCGCACGTAGAGACTACCCTTCGGAGTCGATATCAGATCTGTACTATATGCACGAGATCATGCATCAAAATGTAGCGAACTATCAACACGAACAGTCCGAGTCTCTCTGGATCAAACGTATGAGTGCCGAGGAGGCGTATGTGAGTGTGATGACCGAGCTCGTCGTATATTTTGAGATGCCGGAGCTCCGATCTCAGGTACAATTTCCAGGATGAGTGATATGGGCGGATCGGTTTTTAAAAAATGATGTAAAAATCTACGAGTGAAAGACGGATCGAATGCTCCGACGAAATGCCAACCTCAGGGAAAATCCCTCAAACCAAGATCTCTTTGCTCAAGACAGAGAGCTTTTTATCACCTTTGCGATCGAGCTCCGAGAGAGTATCATGCATAGTTTGAGTCCTGAGCTCTTCGATCCTCAGGAAAAAGCGATCCATGGATATGGGCAAAACAACTTTGCCTGGTCGGATATCTGGAGATCTGCTCGAAAGAGAGTTGAGGACGCCATGCTCATGCTCCAGGTATCGAGCCAGATCGATCGAACTATGGCACTCGACAACCATCAGGCTTTTCTCGAACGAGAGCAGGGAAGTAGTCCCTTTCCTTTTTATGCTCAAGCCGCAGAGTTCAAAAAAGTGATGGATCAATTTTATGCCCAAAATGAGGCGAGAGCTTTGGATAAAGTAGAAACAGGCACTAAAACTATCCCTTAAATTTATTGTATGAACTGAAAGATATTTTTCTCAGATACATCAGAAATATATACACCGGATCAATGACCTCTCATCTTCTTAGCTTGACCAGCTAAGGATGCACCCCTCTGGCAAAAGGAGGCAGCTTGAATGATTCAATCGCAAGCTCCGGATATTCATATAGCGACACCTCGTCACTTTGATCAGTGAATCGGAGTTAATGATCATTCTCTTGAAAAACAAGCTACATGGGAACAGGTTCATCTCGAATATGCTCGAAAAACAGGAGCTATTATTTTTGCATGCCCCAATCCTTTACAAGCGACTCCAGGAAGAGACTATGCAAGAACTACTCGCAATGAAATGGGAGTATTTCAAGAGAGATGCAATGTTAATGGAGACAAGCTTTTTACCTGGATAGAAAAAGAATTTCAGGGGGAGAAGTATCTCCGTATGGTGCACGAAAACTTCTATCAAACAAGAAATGTACAAGGGGAGATAATCGCTGGAGTAGTACATGTGGATAGTTTGCAAGAGCTTTGTACTGAAGCAATAAAATATATTTTATCTCGATCTAAGTAAGGATACACTTAATAAGTGTATTTTTTACATAAAAATGTTTGACACGAAACCTATTCTCTATAAAGTGTATTTATAACAATTAATAATTGTATATGAAAAATTCCCGCATAGCTATATCACAAAGAAGTATCCAAGTTGGAAATACTGATAGAAATACTCAGGCACTTATTTCCGATATTCAGACGGCTCAGAGTAGGGGGGTAGGAATGCTTATAGGGACGGAGCTCATGGTATCGGGGTACATGGCAGGGGATGCATTTGAAGATACATCTTGGATAGGTCAGGCGGAGTCACAAAATGCACGTATTGTCGAGGCTACTAGAGGTTCTCACATGGCCGTCATATGGGGAAATATAAAGACAGATCCGAGTGCTATGAACGAAGATGGTCGTATGAGAAAATATAATGCCGCCTATATAGCTCAAGGTGGATGACTTGTCTCCACTCCTTGGGGAGATTATATCCCCAAGACGCTCATGCCAAACTATGGGAAATTTGATGATAAGAGACACTTTACTTCAGGGAAAGATATCGCATTTGAAGAAGGGTATTCACGAGACACCTTAGCAGAGAAATATATCCCTGTTGAAATTACTCTCGGTGGAGTACGGAGAAAAGTTGCGGTGCTGATCTGTGAAGATATGTGGGATGACGACTATATCTTGAAGCTCGCAGAAATGTATAAAAAAAATGGAGCAGATCTGATCGTCAATATCTCTGCTTCTCCCGCAGGGATCGACAAAGAGAGAAAGAGAGAGCAGCTCATCGCTCGCCATAGTCAGGGAGTCGAGTTTGTATATGCCAACAATACTGGTGTACAAAATAACAATAAATGACTTTGGATATTTGATGGGGCTTCCCTCATGATGCGAGATGGTAAAAAGATATACCAAGCTCCCCGACTTCAGGAATGAATGTTTCTTGTAAATGAGACTGAGTCAGCCCCAGAGTCACAAACCAGTCTCGAGAAACTCGCCGAAAATCTCGTCTACGGAATACGAGAATATATGAAGCAAATCTGACAGAAAAAACTCGTCCTTGGTCTCTCGGGTGGTATCGACTCGGCTCTCGTCGCGATGATGGCGGTCGAGGCTCTCGGAGCGGAAAATGTGATCGCTATAAATATGCCCTCCGAGTACAACTCTGATACTACTAAAAACCTCGCTCGTGATCTTGCCGGAGAGCTCGGGATCACCTATAAAGTCATACCTATCGGAGAAAGTGTCGATCATACAAAAGGACAACTCCAGGAAATATTTGGTATTTCAGTAGAGTGAGTTGTAGAAGAAAATATACACGCTCGTGACCGAGGTGGTCGTATTCTCCCAGCGGTAGCCGCTCTCCATGGTGGAGTATTCTCTTGTAACGGCAACAAAACTGAGTGTGCCACCGGGTACTACACCCTCGATGGAGACGGAAGAGGATTCTTCGCTCCGATCGCGGATCTCTACAAATCTCAGGTCAACTCTCTCGCTCGCTACTTTGCTCGTAAAAATAACATCCCTACTCTCGTCAAGATCACCGGGATCACTCCTTCTGCCGAGTTATCCAAGGCTCAATCCGTCGATGAGGGGAAGGGAGATCCATTTTTCTTTGAATACCACGATCGACTCCTCTATCAGTTCATCGAATGACGTAAATCTCCAGAAGATATCCTGAGAGCCTATCAAGGAGGTACACTGGAGGAACTCATCAAAGGATGGGCCTATGACTCAACGCTCGATGACGCCCCAAAGAACTATATTTCCAAACCGATCATTGGCGAAGGGGGATACTTCCCAATGGTATCTGCATGGATTACTGATCTCGAGCGTATTTGGAGACTTTGGAATACTGGATCGGTCTTTAAGGGAGGACAAGCACCTATGATCCTCTCCGTCTCTCGTCGTGCTCTCGGATATGATCTCCGGCGTTCTCAGATGATGATGGGTATGACGGATACATACAAGGATATTAAGTCAGATATTTTAGCAAACGCGTAATCTCTCGTATATGACCCCTAACTTCACCTGCGAAGATCGAGATCATCTCACTCTTTGCTACGACCCACGATCTCATAAAATGAGCGAAATACGAGATTTTATAGATTCTCCTATCATTTCACAACTTCAAAAGGCTATTACTGGAAATACGCTCATCGCCCTCGGAGGAGATAGTCTCATGATCCGAGCAGCGAAAGAGGCTCATATACAAAACAAATTCCTCCTCGGTGTAAATTTTGGAACGAAAGGATTTCTTCTACATGAAAAAGAATCCCTACATAATGCTCCATTGGAGTTCGATGAAGTACCATATCCTATACTCCATACCAGCGTAGAAATATATGACACTACCCAAAAAGGAACTCTTAAAAAGAAACCTTCATCCGTGGTGCGAGCTCACTCTATGAACGAAGTATTCGTACGTGGAGCGGGTCGAGCCAGCTCCATATCGCTCGAGGTTACCCATCGGGACAAGATCCTCTCATCTCTCAAATGAGACGGAATCATCGTCTCGACTCCAGTAGGGAGTACTGGATGGTCCAAGAGCTATGATGGGATAGTCCTCCCTCATAGTGCCAATCTCCTCGCATTTACCCCAGTAGGGTCATACGCTCCTCGAGAAGTCCAACCAACGGTATTTCAGGATAAATGACGAGTTCGCATCACCAATGATACCACTCGAGATAATCCTCTCGATGTCCTCGTAGACAATGAGTTGATCGTATCTCAAGAGTCTCGTACAGTTCGAGTGACGATCGAGCGAGCGACTCGAGGAGTTATCTTTCTCATCCAAAAATCCTACCGTACCAAATGGGACAACAAACCCTACGAAGAAATAGGATTTCAAACTCAGACATTACCTCATGTATAATATGAAAACTCTCATTTATGGAGGAGCATTCAACCCTCCACACCTCGCTCATACTGGAGTCATTGAGGAGCTCATGGGTCACCCAGAAACAGAAAAAGTGATTATCCTCCCATCAGGGACTCGTCTCGATAAATCATTTGGTATTTCTGAGATACATCGTATCGGTATGATCCAGGCAATGGTCCGAGAGCTCGCAGCGAAATATACTGGTCGAGTCCTCTATGATCCATACTTCCTCGATCATCCTCAGATTCCGACTACGACTCGCAACGAGTATGCTCATACTCAAGCGACCTATGGATCAGAGGTATCTCACGTATTTGGCTCGGACGTTCTAAAGGGGATGGTCACTTGGTGGGATCTCGATAGGGTCACATGAGTCAACTCTCTCTACGTCGCCAGAGAAGTTCCCAAGACGATCATACAGCGACCGGGCATCCCAGATATAGCTCAGGATATACTTGATATACTCGGAAATCGTACTCAGTTTATCTCTCTACAAAACCCGATCGAAACCTCGAGTACTGCCGTACGAAATGCTCCGGATGAGACGACTCTCCGATCTCTCGTACCTCCGGATATTGCAGACTATATACTCACTCACGGACTCTACTCTTTTTCTCCTACCCATGCTTAATACTGCCCCAAATTTCCGTGATACCACCCCGCTCCCGATCATCATACCACCGAGTATCCCTACGAATACTCCAATACCACTTCCTAAAGGAAAATGGCTCGCACTTGAGTCAATAGAATATATAAATCCTATCACCGGAATGTCTGAAACTCGCGAGCGAGCAGTACGTAAAAAAGCAGCTGGAGTAGTAGATATATTTCCGATCGATATGGCGGATCGAGTGGCGATGATCCTCCAGTATCGAGCAGCACTCGGAACTTGGACGCTCGAGTCTCCTGCCGGACTCATCGATCTACCAAAGCCGGGTATGATATGAGAAACTCCTCATGACGCAGCTCTTCGAGAGCTCGCTGAAGAGACAGGATGGAGAGTAAAGCCAGAGGATCTCGTATTTCTTTCAGAAACCCCGAGTTCGGCTGGTATGACTAATGAGACGATTCAGTCTTTCATAGCTCGAAACTGTCAGTATGTGGAGGGACTTCTAGACCATCAGGGGGGAGAAATTATTCAACCTGTCATTGTGCCATTTGATCAAGTGGGGGAGGTATTCGCTGATATAACTGCACGAGGCGTAATCATCGATCCGAGACTCCAGCTCACCTACTTTCGTGAGCTCTCACGACGACTCACAAAAGCCCTCTTGGCAGTGAATCCAAATGATCGTATTCTCGGTAGATAGATAAAAGGATACCACTCCTCAAATCATATCCCCCTCCGTTGCTTGACTCGGGGGTGGATTATATATACTAGTGTGTATCTCAAACAATATCTCATGGAACGCACCCCCAATATTTTTGATCTCTCGATCCCGGTACTCGCTCTCGATATCGTGATCTTTACGATATATGAGGGGGTATTTTCGGGAGTACTCATCCCTGGTAAAAACCCAGAGTCTCACGGAAAGCTCGTCCTTCCGGGAGGGATCGTCGCACGAGGGGAGTCACTCGAGGCCTCGTCTGATCGTATCCTCCTCGAAAATGCGGGTATATCCGGGATATTTAAAGAGCAGCTCTATACCTTTGGTGAGCCAACTCGAGATAGTCGAGGACATGTTGTATCAGTCGTATACTACGCCCTCGTGAGTCCTGAGCAATTCATCTCTCAGATAGATCAAACCAGAGTACGAGTACTCCCATTTCACGATGTGAGCTCTGATGCTCTCGCCTACGACCATGCCGAGATCATCCGCTATGCGAGACAGCGACTCATCTGGAAACTCGAATACACCAATATCGCTAAAAATATCCTCCACGATACTTTTACCCTCACGGCCCTCCAAGATCTCTATGAGGCGGTATTTGATCGCACCTTCGACAAGAGAAATTTTCGTAAAAAGATCATGAGCCTCGACCTCATCCGAGAGACGGGAGTATTTGACCAGACGAGCTCTCGTCGCCCCGCCAAACTCTATGAGTTCGTGAGCCAGGAGCTGACGCTCATGGACAAGAGAGAGTTGATATAGATGATCCTATCTTATATTTCCTCACCAAATCTCTACATGTCCCTCTACGAAAAACTCCAAAAAGCATCTAGCGAAGAAGACGTCAAAGATATCTATATCAAAGCTCTCGATCTCAAGAAAACTCAAAAGTGACGAGTCGATATCCAGACTGATGAGATCTGGTTTGAGGCAAAAGACGGATACCGGAACTCCACCTATGAGATGTTTACTCAGCTTCTGCATTATGTCCAAGAGTGACTCAATGCCGGTCTAGAAGTACCCCCTTTTCTCTGTGTGATCGACACGAGAAAGGCTGCTATCATGAAGACTTCAGATGTACTCTCATTTCTCGAGAAAAAGACCATCAAATGGGGAAAGTCTGCGAGCGGCTATACCCAAGAAGCTCTCGACGCCGTCTCTGCCTATATCGGGACGTATTTTGTCTCGTTCAACATCGAGCACAATGAGCGTGAGTTCATCGAGACTGTGAAAAATGCTATCAAAAAAGGCGATATCATCCGTACCCAGATCACCCCCGACAATCTCAAGCAAGTATTTGATAAATGGGTCGAGAAAATAGGAAAAAATATTGATGGCGTATGAGCAGAAGACTACGCTCTCCTCTTCTTTGCGGATATCATGCACGACGGGACGAGCTCCACTTACGCCAATCTCTCCGCTGAGCTCCTCCATAAAGACGGATCGCCGGTATTCTCTCTCGGATGAAAAAACTACTCTCTCGGTAACAAAGAGGGCTATCGCCAATTTTGGCAGATCTACCACAAACCTCCAAAAGCAGAGTATCGTCAGTATCTCCTCGAGCGACGAGACTCCCTCATCCCACTCGATGAACGGAGTTTTAAGGGGGCGTACTATACGCCACTCCACGTAGTAGACCGAGCCTATGATACTCTCTCAAAGACACTCGGAGAAAACTGGCAGCGAGAATACATCGTCTGGGATATGTGCTGTGGCGTCGGAAATCTCGAGGTCAAACACTCCAACCCTCGAAATATATTTATGTCGACACTCGACCAGGCAGATGTCGACGTGATGCGAGCGACCAAGACGTGTGTGGCAGCCGAGAGATTTCAGTATGATTATCTCAACGATGATATCACGGATGATGGTCAGATCGACTATACCATCACCAATAAAATCCCCGAGAGACTCCGCAAGGCGATCGCCGAAGGGAAAAAGATCCTCGTACTCATCAATCCGCCGTATGCGGAAGTAGGAAGTGCAAGTAATACGACAGCAGAAACTAATTTAGCAAAAATAGGTGTTAATAAAACTAAATGGTGAACATACGGTATGTCAGAGTATGGAAAAGCTAGTAATGAACTTTTTATTCAATTTGTAACTCGTATTCATAAAGAAATCCCCAGTGCGATGCTGGCTATTTTTAGTACAATGAAATATGTAAACTCACAAACTACTGAGAAGTTCCGTAGTGTGTGGAGGGCAAATTATTTAGATGGATTTATCGTACACAGTAAGGCATTCGATGGTTTAAAATGAGACTTTCCGATTGGTTTTTTAATTTGGAA
>JANOQA010000096.1:0-2970 GCA_031422145.1 bacterium
TTCCTCGTACGATATTGCCAAAGGCATCGACACTCCGGACGAGAATAGTAGCTTTTTGTCATTTTACAAAGACACTCGAGCTCGCTATGGCATCGAGTCTGACACTATCTCCGGACTCGATCGTCAAGGTCTTGGCGACAAAACGTCCTTGAGTATCAAAAAATTCTAGTCGGTAGATACCGGCTTGTTTGAGGAGCTCTCCCGAGTAGGTATACTTTTCCGTAGATATCTTGGTCGTAGGAACCAAGACTCGTCCATCAATATCATCGACGATACGTACTTCAAATGGAGCCTCTGCTTTCGTCTTTCCGGTAGGAGACTGCACGGCAAAGCTGTACTGTATACTCTTGGCTTCCCCGGCTTTAAATATCGAGCTTCCGGTACGAAGTGGATCACTCTGAGTCAGATCGGCTATCGAGTCGGCTATGAGATTTTCACTGCGAATCTCGAGGGTAAATTCGTTGGAATCTTTGGTAAAAGCTATGACTCCGTTTTTATCTTTTGGGGAGACTCGAGCATCGAGTACGACATCGAGGTTATTATCTTTTGAGGATATCGTATAGCTCGCTATTCCTCCTTCAGCTCGTACTTTGATCGGAGTAAATCCTATGTATTTCTGGAGGGTAGCGAGGGACCCGAGATCTCCCGTACCTCCTCGAGCAAATACTATCTTTTTTACACCCTTAGTGTCATAGGCGACGATACGTTTTACGCTAAATTCGACTTCATTAAAAGAATCATGAGCGAGTATTCGATTATCTTTTTTGAGAGTGGCTTTGAGAGGAGTAGCACTTCGATATCCGAGTCTTTTGAGATCGGCGTTGAGTAGGATCTCTCCATCCCGTACCATCTCATATCCGTCGAGGATTCCGTTTTTATTGGAGTCGGTATTTATATCAGGTATACCATCCTTGTCGCTATCGAGACTTGCAAAGAAGAGTCGATCTTGCTCGGCTGCTCCTCCGAGAGGTGGACCACAACTTCCAGCTCCTATGCTAGGAGGGAGTACCGTACCGAGCCAACAAAATATTGCGGGGATCCACTGCCATATAGGTACTCCTTCGGGAGGTCCACATTTAAACTCAGCCTGAGTATCTTCAAATCCTCCGATATTCGCTCCATCGAGTAGATTGGTCAGAGAGGCATTGATCCTCTGTATTTCTGCAAAAGACTTTTCCATGGGAGCCTTGGCTGCTGGATCTACTTTGACGTACATATTCGCACTATCACCGGGACCTCCTATGTAGGCGATCTCGTAGTCGGATTTGTGTCCGCTGATAGGATAGTCAGCGTTTCCATCTCGGTCGAGATGGTGCTCGAGAACAAATGCGTATTTTGCCGTAGCATTTCGTTCGTTGTACCAAAGTATGGAGTCCACTAAAACTCCGAGAGCATTACTATTTCACTCGAGGAGTTTAAACAGATCTATATTTCCAGATGGGTAATTTCCGGTCACGAGGAGATCCGCGGAAGCTTTTTCATTTCCACTCAGTCATGATGGATTTTCACGAGATATGAGTGCGTTGATCTCCGTACTTTTCGCATCGAGGAGCTCTTTTACACGAGCTCGTACCTTTTCGGCGGTGAGATCTTCTTCGGCATTCCAGATAAGTCTATAAAAATTTGGATAGGCGATACGCGAGAGTGTTCCTTTGGCAGATATAAAATCGATATATCGATCTCGATCGACGGCGAGAGATGGAGTAGTCTTGGCACGAAGAGCAGCTCCGTATTCTTCATCGGTAGGAGATTTGTGCTCGATCCAAGAGGGGATTTTTTTGTAGTCGATCGTACGATATCTCACGGTCACATCTACGATCTCTCCTTCACTCTCTGTACGAGTACATACTGGAGCAGAGACGTATCATGGTGATACTGACTTCTTTTCAATTCGTCCACTTGCATCGATACGGATATCGTCGAGAGGGGATCCAGAGAGGCGTATGATCGTTGAAGTACATAGACTCGTCGGAGTACTCGAAGTATTCCCGAGGGCTTCACTGAAGGTCGGCGACCCAGCGGTATAGGATTTATGTCATCGAGGACTCTCTCCGGTACCTTTCATGACACAGGCCATCCGAGTTCCTTGGGTTGCCTCTGGGTAGTAGTAAGTATAGTTGCTACTATTACCAAATTCACTCGTATCAGTGATAGTATACCAGTACGGGTCAGCGAGAAGATCGGTCTTGAGACAATCATTAGGAGTTTGTATCTGAAGCCCGCGGTCCCCTGGCTTAAATTCCTTGCTTCCTCCAAGATCAAAAGTTGGAGCTATGTAGCCGGAGTAGGTATTGTTTTTGAGTTTAAAATCTACATCCGCTCGGCTGGCGTATTTTTCGAGAGTTTTCGGGTCTTGGCTATTTTCGATCTCAGAGAGTTCGGCTGGCGTAAAGTCCGATCCGGTATCGAGATTGAGCGGAGAATTCCCTCCCCAGGTATCTCGAGTCTGCGGTATATCACCAGAAAAACAAAGAGCCCCTGGTACTCCTACGTTTGGAGGATTGACTCCATTGGTGAGGGCGTCGATATCTTTTTGTATATTTTGTACATTATATCCACGGTTTGCCTCGGTAGGGAGACTGGATCATCGTACGATCGAACAATCCTTCGCCGAATTTACCCGGTCAGCCCGAAGTCCATAATAGTAGTTAAAATACTTACTTGGATCTGTACCATTGGGATTGTTGGCGATACCAGATGATGAAGTCCCATTTCCGGGGAGCATCACGAGAGATCCACTCATGGCTTTTCGCTCCTCGAGCGATACTGAAATAGCGATGTCACGAGAGAGACCATTTTTAACGATCGTATCGATAGCCGACTCCATCACCGTATTTCCATCTTTGAGAGCTCGCTTCATAAACTCGTCTTGTTTTCCGATGATGACGGGAGCGAGATCAGCTCGTATGTTGGAGTTTTCTCCGTAGCGACCCGTATAATAGACGTATTTGAGTATATCCCCGATGTGTT
>JANOQA010000097.1:0-1599 GCA_031422145.1 bacterium
GTTTTTCGATACGCTTCCTAAAAGCACGAATACGTCATTTCTCTTCGTCAGTTTCACTGAGTATCTCTTCCTCGAGTAGCATAGATCAAGAATGAGATACCCCAAGCTGTATGAGGGTCCGTTTGGTGAGATCACTCTCCATTATTTTTATAATAGACATGAGGACGGTCTCTATACCACGGAGGTATTTTTCTCAAATAGAAGGATCGATGATACCGAGTTTTTCTAGTATAAATCGATCCCAATCAATAAGAGAAGATCGAAGTCCGAGACACCCAATCTTTTCGAGTATATTTCTTTCAAAGATACTTTGATCTTGGGAATAGTGTCGAATGGCTTCGTTGATCTTGGTATCGATACGAGTCAGGAGAGTTTCTGAAGTAGATTTCGCAAATGACTCATCTACGGGAACTCCGGAGAGTAAATGACTCCGAGCAGAGTTTTTTATAAAGTGAGGAGGGTGGTACTCTGGATAACTCGGAAGCATATCACCACCAATACCATATCCTCACTCGAGAGATCTCTCGGAAAAGAGAGTCCGACTCGTATCGCATCAGATGAAAAGCATTCATTTCCCGGGTCAGGATCTTGGAGTATCTGTTTTAGGAGGGTCTTGAAATTTCCACTCATAGGGCGTACCGGGTCCGGTCACTATACCATTTCTTAGGCTCTGATCTTTCCAAATAGAAGGAGGTCGTATCCTTCATTCATTTGCAGGAGAAGTAATGTAGGTATCTGATCCAGCATCTTCCTCAAATACACACCCCGCTATACCATCGATGAGCAAAGCTCTTTTAAAGGCTCCACCATTTGCGGTGACTTGGGTGAGGGGGGATCTCCAGAAAGAGTCTCGAGCGGAGCTTCCTTGGAAGAGGGCCCCGATAGCTGGAGGAGGGTATCCTGGCTTGGAGGGGAGAAAATTTGCTACCATGAGACTATTGATCACCGTAGCTCTCATGAGTCCTCCAGATACATAGGTGTCTTGTCCGAGCGCTGCATTTTCTAGGAGTGCACCATACAAGGGACCATATGGCTCTCGAGATATCCCGAGGGGGGACTTTCCGGTCGAGACCCCGACTATCTGGAGTCCATGTCCCCCCGAAAGCCGAGCATAGGTACCGCTCGTATCTCGAAACTCTGGAGGTGAGGGAATACTCTCTCAGAAATACGATCGTGTATTTCCAGCACGAGGGAGACTGAGCTCGGTACCAAAGGCTGAGTTTTGAGTAAAGCGTATCGGAGAATTTGGCTGACTCTCGAGGTGGACGTACATATATCTCCCCTGATTTTTCTCAAAGAGGAGATGTTCATAGAGAGAAATAGTCGATTCGTTAATACTCGCTCCAAAGTACTCCCAATCTCCTCGAGTAGACTCTTGAAATGAAGATTGACCACTCTCACGTAAGATCGTCCGTACAAATCCAGTGATAGGATCGTCTGCTTTTCGAAGACCGATGGATTTGAAATATTCGATACAATCTGAGGATTTTTTATTTTCCTGGAGAGTCTTGATCCGTGCAACAAATTGATCTTTTACGCTCTGAATGTGTTGATAGCGAGTGTATACTCGGTCTCGTATGAGCTCTATTTGTCCATGCC
>JANOQA010000098.1:0-3308 GCA_031422145.1 bacterium
ACGAACGAATAGCTGGTTCAATCGATTCAGAAAACTCCTTGTTCGCTACGAAAAGAAAACTTCGAGTTATGAGGCTTTGCTTGAACTTGCTTGCTGAATCATTGCGTACAGAAGATTATTTACTATTTATGGATAAGTACTAAATATCTACTCCTGGAGCATAGATGTCTACCAGATTTCCATAGTTGGAGAACGAAGCCTTGGAATTATCCTGATTTGTTGCTCCGACGGCTATAGCATCGGGACACGCAGCAGGGATAGTATTTGCCACATCCTGGTTTGCATTTCCAGCCGATACGACCGTGATAGTTCCGTTATCTTTCGCATCTGTAATAGCTTCACATATAGGATTATTTACAGGACTTCCTGCTCCTCCGAAGCTTATATTTAGAACAGGGATATTATTGGTTTTTGCGTACGCAATAGCCTCCAACACATCATAGGTTGTACCAAGTCCTTCTGACCCGAGGACTTTAAGCGATATAAGGTCTGTATTTGGATTACTCCCAAATACTCATTTACCATTCACTTTTGCTCCAATAACTCCTGCTACTTCCGTCCCGTGACCATTGTCATCCATACTTCAACTCTGATCATTTATAAAGTCGTATGAAAGTGATGTATTATAATTATCCTTGAGATCAACGTGTAAATAGTCGATTCCTGTATCCAGGACCCCGACTTTTATTTTCTCTTTTGTTGTGAGTTCCTCTGCAAAAGAGGGAATTCATATCTTCTCCATATTCCAGAGCTTATCCAGAGTTTCACCTTTTAAATATTCAGTTCTGAGGGCTTCTACTATTTCAGGCTGTACTACTTTGTACGAACCTATTTTAGAAGGAATAATTCCATTCTCTATTTTTAAGAGTTCACCAGAGAAGCTCTGAGTCTTGGAAGGAAATTGGACCATATAAGCTGTCTTTCCTACTTGCTTCACTTTGATTTTCTTGTCTTCCGAATCAAAAAAATTATTGATAGCATTAAGTCCGTCGCTTGATCGTAGTAATAGCTTGTAGCTCCCCTTTCTTTTTACAGAAGCTCTCACTCTCTCTAGCTTATTTCCACTAAAAGTATCCTTTAGAATATAATCTTTTTCATTTTCATTTTTCTTAGATAAATGAGGAGTATCTTGGTTATTTCTTGCATAGAGAGTGGCGGATGAGAAGTTCGATATAATGAAACAAACAAGTACTACTGAGGTAGTAATTTTCTTACAAGAGATATTCATAAAATGCAT
The DNA here is from genome assembly GCA_031422145.1 of bacterium. GTDB lineage: Bacteria > Patescibacteriota > Gracilibacteria > BD1-5 > UBA2023 > JANOQA01. Next base: position 1,238 of record JANOQA010000098.1, read on the forward strand.
AGATAAAGGTAATAATAAATCTTTAGCAGAGTGTAAAGCCATCCTTGCTTATAGCACTTATCGTACTATTTAAGTACATCTAGAAATTAAATATTCTGAATACTAGTATACTACCAATTATTAAAAATTTATTAAAAATTTAAAGATTTTCGATAAGCAGAAGTATTTTTCTCGACAGATTTCTGGCTCCATTGCTTTTCTATCGGGAGATGATATACTTTGAGGAATTTACTTTCCTCTCTATGTCACTCCTACAAAAGATCCTTTCTTTTACTATATTTCTCATACTTCTCGGAGGATTTTACTGGATATATCTCGGACTTCGGCCAGCCGATCGCTCTCCGACTTCGACTCTCTCCCTCACAGAAAATTTAACCCTCGAAGATCCAGCAACACTCGGAAAAATCGAGCGAATCCGTGGAAAGGTAAACGGCTCTGGAACTACCGGAAAGATAGACACCACTCCTGGCTCACCCGTCACTACTGGGATGTTATTGACTACGGGGCCAATCTCGGAGATCGAGATCGTCTGGTCAGATACATCACTCCTGCGTATCGGAGAAAACTCATCCGTACAAATACTCGGAAAAGATTCGATCCGAGTCGATACAGGAGTTGTGTGGAGTCGTACCGTACGCAATACCCAGATTGATCCTCCATTTTCTGTACATACATCTCGAGTAGTAGCTGCTATCCGAGGGACGGGTATGGAAGTACGTACCGACGAAAAAGCTACTCGAGTACGACTCATAGACTCGAGTGTCCTCAGTGGAGCAGGTGAGATAGTCCTCAGTGGAAGTGGTATATCTCAGACTTTTCTGCTCAATGCTGGAGATTCTCTCGAGGTAGGAAGTGGAGCCCTGAAGCCTCCTATCATAGAAAAGTTTGATCTCGAAACGCTGATGAGCCAAGAGGCTCTCGTCGCAGAATACCTCAAACGAGACATCATCCATCTCGACAATACCCTCATCAATCTCAGATCGAGTACGGTATCAACGGATATAGAAGCTCGAGAGCGTATCGAGCGTGAGATAGATACGGCTCTTCCGATCAAAGACGAAGTAAAAAGCCTCTTTCTGTCAAAAGCAATATCCGAAGAAGCTACCAATCTTTTTCGGACTAATATATCAGAGGGGGTCTACACTCCCGAAGAGCGAAGATATCGACTCATCGAGCTCATGAGAAATGACAGAGTATTGGGTGAATTTCAAGAGTCTCTCATAAATAAAAGAAATACGGATGTGAGCGAGACAGAAAAGGAGTCTCACCAACAGTCGATCAATACCCTCACTCGATCCATAGAGGAGTTTGATGTCGAATGGAAAAAACGCTATGATGCTGGCGAGATTGAGAGAAAAGAGCGTATCCTCCAAGGTGAAAACACCCTTCCTACGCCAGATAGCGAGACTCCCCTCGAACAGATAGTAAATCCAGTCGAACGAGATACTCCGATACAAACTGAGTCTACTGAAGCACCTCCCTCGAAACCCATTTCTCTCCCTCCAAAAACTCCAGAAAGTACGATACAACCTCCGATCATCCCTCCAAAAGTCAGTAGCTCGGCTATTCCGAAGTCTAATACGGTACCTCGGACGATAGCCCCACTTCCAATCCCGAGTCTTGGAGTGTCTGGATCAGCGAGTCCTCGATAGCTCTACTCTACGTCCCGAAGGCTATATACCCCCCAGAGAGCTATAATATAATGAGTACTCTCCGGCTGATGGAGGACTATAAATACGAGAAATAGTATACCAGGCTCCCAAGCAGAAGAACGTATCCGAAGCGTGCGAACCCCCATATACATCAGAGCAACTCCGAGAAATCCATACCGTAAGAGGAGATCGAGTGGAGTAAAATGTGTATGTTCGATACCTATCTCTGCAGGTATATATACGAGAAGATCCGGAGAGCGTAGAGCATTAAAAAAATGAGAGAAGTCCCCTACATATGACCCAGCAATGAGGACACTCGGATTTTCTTGTATATACTGTATCCCCTCTACAAAGAGGGTCCATCTGGTCATGAGAGAGAGGATCTTTGATGTTCCATTTTCACCGAGAAGTATCTCCAT
>JANOQA010000099.1:0-8058 GCA_031422145.1 bacterium
AAGGTCCCATCTGCATATCCTCCCACGACTCGACGAGCCCTCGCTGTATTTACATACTCTATAAAAGGATGACTGGTAGGAACATCAGAAAAATACGATTTCTTGTCTGTTTCAAGTGATAGGGCTGATGCATTAAAAGCGATCTTGAGAAGCTCTCCACGACTAATATGAGCGTTCGGGAAGTACCGTCCATTTTGACCATGAGCAATACCCTCGGATTTGAGATACTGGACTGCCTGAGCATACGGATAGCTCGGTGGCACATCAGAAAAAGTAGCAGGATCCGGAGTCGAAGTCGTACTCGCAATATATATCTCTGGTGGTTTAGGAGTGACTACGGAGAGGGTTGATGGTCGAGTCGACACTATTTCACTCGTAAAGCCTTTTTGGATACTATCGAGATAGACGAGAGGATTTACGGTATACTGCTCGGCATTTTCGATACCAAGTCAGCGATTGACGGCTTCCATAAATCCGAGTCCGAGGTCTTTGGCTTCTTTAAAGCTAAACGGCCAGTACGGGTGAAACGGAGACTCTGATCTATCAATCTGAAAATGCAGATGCTCTCCCGTAGACTGTCACGTCGAGCCGGTCTTTCCTATGATATCACCCTCAGTAAGGATTTGCCCCTTGGTGACCGAGATTTCTGAAAGATGAAGATAGCTCGAGTAGAGAGTAGTCGACTTTCCTGAGAGAGGATCTGGTGTATTTGCATGAGCGAGTATGATAAATTTCCCCGAAGCTGGATTTTCAGAAGCTTCTATGACTCGAGCGTCGAGTATAGCGTATACAGAACTCATCGGAGCCATCGGTACGATATCTACTCCTGGATGACTTCCAGAGCCTTCATCATAGTCTCCTGCTACATAGTTTCCGAGGTAGGGCGTAGTAAAGATATTTGCAGTAGTGGCAAGGTCTCTTGGATTGTAAGGACGTGGGGTTTTAATCGGGTACATAGAGAAATATAAATTTTACGATAGTTTATCGGATGTCTTTCATCTTTGCACGAGCAAATCCTGTTTGATCGAGTGAATCTTTCGTAGAGGGTCGATCTATATCAAGCATGGTAGGTATATCCTGGATGACTCGTCCGGTCTCACTCTCGGTATCATATACAGGAGCCCCTGAAAAATGTACCGGGAGATCTTTAGCAACTGGAGTCGAAGATGCGAGACTTCCCTCGGTCGTCTTTACCTCAGTACGAAGTTCGATGCGATCGTTGGCCGCACTCGATATGACCGTATTTCTCAGCTCTTCTTTTCGCTCAGGGAGCGTCGTAGAAAATATCTTATCCGCTAGACGATCGAGCCAAGCGATAAATTTGTGACTCGAAAATCCAGCCAGAAAGGTAAACACAGCATACATATACAAACTTTGGAGTGTAATATCCGTACTCGTCGATCCTGTTTGCATGACTCCTAGGCCACTTCGAGCTATAAAGAAAGCGATCAATCCGAGAGCACTCGAGAGAATGGGTTGGATAAAAAACCAGTATACCCAGGTATAGTTAAACCGACCCATATAGATATCTACCGTGACGAGCTTTTGGAACTCAGCGGCACTAATATTCCCGATTCGATAGTCCGAATACGAGAGCGTATACAGGTTGGCGTATTTCACAGATCGATAAAAATCCTTTATGATAAATGATATCCCTCCGATAATACTGACCGCCAGCATCAAAAGTATTATCCGGATCTCGAGGACGACCGAGGGAGAGAGTGTATTGACTCCATCGAGCTGAAAAAATGAATTGATATCAAATCCTATACTCATACGAATCACATATCCTGATGCTCCAAGCAGGGCAACAATCCAGAGAACAATAGCTATTTTAGCGAGAGTATTTTTAAGTTCGTAGCTCATGGGAATAGATATTATTTAGTAGGAGTGATCTCCTCGGGAGAAAGTCGAAATTTATAGTCATCCTCCACAAATCTTCCTTTCAGAGCGGAGAGACAACGAATATTATTTTCTTGCCAGCTTTTCGAGCTCGATGCATAGATAGATCCTGTTTTATTCCCCCACCGAGAGAGATCACTCACACTCTGATAATGACCGAGGAATTTATTGTTGAGGGTCTTCCCCATCCAGTATATACCATCCCGTGCTGATATAAATTCAGAGGTGGCACCAGAGTCGGTATTTCCTATATTTCCGACATTAAAGGGGGTTTTAAGATTACGACCGAGTCCGGTCTCAGCGAGTCCGATACAGATCAGAAAACTCGGGTCAATCTTGGCTTCTACGGCTTCCTCAGTCCATATCTCATGCGAACGAAAATTTGGAGCTGCATAATTTTCTAAGAGATTTTTCTGTCGATCTATCTCGGTGTCACCTGATACCTTGAAAGTATTAAATGCGGTAGTATTTGCCATATAGCCATACCGAAGTTTGAGATCCTCGATAAACTTATACTTATATTTGGTAGTCAGTGACTCAAATCGAAGTCGAGTCAGATCCATATATCGAAGTGGGTCTACCGAGTCTTTTCCCTGATAAAGCTCAAGATGGAGATGGGCTCCACTCGTCATCACTCCTGCTCATTTTGTACCAGGAGCTCCTCCTGACTTAGCAAATACTTCTCCAGCCTTGAGGTAGGTATATTTCGGTACGAGTACTTCGGATATATGACCATATACCGTGAGAAATCCATTGGGATGTTTGATCGCCATATAGCCGTATCCTCCCTCTACTGGCTCATTGATAAATGATACATATCCCTCCATCGGAGCCTGGAGCTCAGTACCTTGAGGAGTAGGAATATCTATCCCATCATGAGAGCTCCCAACCGAGTCAAAATAGTCAGCGTCTTTATAGTAGGCAGATATATAGCTCGGAGTGACGGGCCAGACGATAGGATTTGCTCCGACTTCTTCGACCGCTCACTCTCGAAGTCTTTTTTCGAGAGCGTATACCTGAGCGAGCTCATTACAGGCGGTAGTATTGGTGAGGACTTTCGGTCGGATATCTCCTGATTTTTCCAAAATACATCCAGATCGTTCGGCGATCGTACCAAAAGCTGTGTCATATCGATCTACCACTTCTCGCATACGAGACTCGATCTTTTGTTGTTTCTCTTGGCGATCAGCGATGTATTCATTAAAAAGTGCTTCTTGCCCCTGGGTAAGTTCCAGAAGTTTTTGTTTAAATATCTGTTGTTCTTGGAGGGCGATCTTTTCTATTTCAAGTTTTTGTTTGAGCTCTATCACTCGAGCTTTATCAGACTTAAGAGTCTGTGTTTCGGTATAGAGATCTCGGAGGAGAGACCGTCGCTCCTCGAGGAAATTTTGCCCCGTCACCTCGATGAGCATCTGAAATTGGTAGTCGGCGAGTATATCCGATACATTTCCATCGGTGAGGACGAGCGTTCGTACGATATCGATATCATTTCCCTCATTCATGATGATATTTCCTTTTCCATAGAGATAGCCGAGATAGTCAAGGATAGCTGACTTATTGGAGTCTATACGATCTTGGAGTACGACGATATGTCGGAGGGTGTCTGCGATAGATTTATTTTTGATACGAATATGCTCCTCAGCATCTACGATCTCACTCGTATGAGTCACTATCTCACTCTCGAGCTCCGAGAGCATATCCTGAAGAGTAAATTTACGGGAAGTGACTTCGAGCTTTTGTTCTTTGAGGCTTTCTTTTGACTCTTCGATACGATTCATCATTTGCTCGAGATTTCGGACTTCTTCACCCGCATCAAATATCCCCTCTTCTTCTTGCTCGGTAAAAACTCCTTTTTCAAAAAGGAGTACTTTACTATTTTCTTTAAAGTCATCGAGGATCTTGGTAGTACGAGATTTTTTGATCCCTACAAAGCTCATCGTATCCGTACTCGAGGCCAGAGAGATATCTAAAGTCCCTACCTCAGAGTCAGCAGCCTGGAGCGTCTGGACAGATAAAAAATTCCCTGTGAGGGTGATACAAAGAAGAAAGGAAAGAAATCGAGACATGTATGTATCCTAACACACCATTTTCTCAGGATCAAAAAAACTTCTTGACGTATAATCTCTCTAGGCTCGAGTAAAGATAAATATAGATCGAGATCGCTCACCGAGATCGTATGTGTGAGTATTTAGGAGTCTCAGGCGAAGCTTTTTAGCGGCTATTTTCCCATCAGAGAGCTCTTCTGGACTCGGAGATTTTAAAAGGATGATCCGTCCTTTCGTCTCGAGAAGTAGCTTTGCCCAAGCGAGTATATCGGGCATATACGCCGTAGCTCGAGATATCACCACATCATATCTCCCTGGATATTTGAGAGCTAGAGTCTCGGACCGAGCATTGATGACCTCTACATTTGGGAGAGAAAGCTCTTTTACAAAATGTTCGCAGGCTCGAGTCTTTTTCCCGACAGAGTCCAAAAGAGTGAAATATACTTCTGGATAGTAGATAGCGAGTGGGATCCCAGGAAATCCTCCACCGGTACCGATATCGAGTACTTCTCCTTCGAGCTCGGTATATCGACTGAGTATGCAAGAATCTACAAAATGAAGCAGAGTGACCGCATCTGGCTCTCGTATAGCGGAGAGATTGGTATGTGAGTTGTACTCGATAAAGAGTTTTAAGAGCTCAGAAAACCGATCGGCCATACGATCGGTAATAGATATCTGATGCTTTGAAAATATTTCTTTCACCTACATAATACTTACTTGTACCGTACTTCCATCATGACTATTGATGACTGCTTTCTTACCTTTAGCGAAGTCCTTCGTCACCGAGTCTTCATCTACGAGATAGTCCACTCCCTCTATATTTACTCGGTATATTCCTTTTGATTCCTTGAGAGGAAGGACAGATCCTACCGCTCGGTCAAGTACTGAGCCATTAAAGTCACCCTTTTCAGACTGGTTAAACCACTTTGGAAAAAAATAACAAAGCACCGAGCTGAGTACGAAGAGTATGATCGCCTGTACGAGAGTAAAATTCATCTCTCCCGTGTAGTACACGTAGATAGCGAGTACAAAAGCAGCGATACTCAGAGAGAGTCCGTAGAGTGTCCCGGTAAACATCTCTATCATGAGAAGAAATACTCCGAGAGCGAGCCAGAGGGCGAGCATGTTGTTTGTAGCGTCCATTCGGGGAAAATATGAGGGATAGAATTACTTCACTCCAAAGGCCTTGGATATACTCGTGAGGATATCTGAGTCGAGGATATATTTAGTATTTCCTCCACCGAGTGAGTTCTGTATGACATTGAGTTGCTCTTTTGTCACAGCCGCACCCGTAAAGTTGGCTATGGCTGCCTGACTTTCGAGCTCGAGAGCTTTTGCTTTACCTTCCGCTATACGAATGATTGCCTGAGCCTCTCCTTCTGCGGAGAGGATCTGAGATTGAGCGAGACCTTCCGCTTGGAGGATCTGAGATTGTTTATCCCCTTCTGACTTCGTAATGAGTGACTGTTTGTATCCTTCGGCTTCGAGGATCTGGGCTCTTTTTTCTCGCTCCGCTTTCATCTGTTTGCTCATAGAGTCCTGGATATCCGTAGGAGGATCGAGTCGCTTGATCTCGACACGCATGACTTTGATACCCCATTTTCCGGTCTCACGATCGAGAGACTCGAGGAGTCGTCCATTGATCACTTCACGGTTGGAGAGGGTCTCGTCGAGACTCATCGTACCGAGTACTGATCGAAGATTGGTCTGGGCGAGGGAGACGACCGCCAGATATACATTAGCGATCTCAAACTCGGCCTTGGCTGGATCAGTGATCTGTACATAGACGATACCATCTACCGCTACTCCTACGTTATCTCGAGTGATGATCTGTTGCTCGGGTACATTGACGACTTGTTCTCGGATATCGATCTTTCGAAGCGACTGAAATCCAGGTATCAAAAAACATATTCCAGGACCTTGAGTTCCGGTGAGTTTCCCGAGAGTGAGTATGAGTCCCGTTTCTCCTTGATCAATCTTTCGGATGAACATCGGGATGATAATAGCTGCTACAACGACGAGTATTATGAGAAGTTCGGTCATAAAAAAAGAGTTGATAAAATACGCCCCTATTCTAGAATTAGTTTATATTTATTCAAATAGAAATGAACGTAACGACTATCGGCGGGGGGACGGGAAGTGTAAATATACTTTCTGGACTTAAAAAGATACCCGAACTCAATCTTGCCGCTATCGTAAATGTAGCAGACTCCGGCGGAAGTACGGGCGAGCTTCGAGATCAGTTTGGGATACTCCCCCCCGGAGATATACGGCGAGCTCTCGCGGCTTTAGCTGGAAATACAGAAGTAGTCCGACGACTTTTCGAACATAGATTTGCAAAGGAGAGTCGAGTCAAGGGACATACGATCGGTAATCTCCTCTTGACTGGGCTCACTGAGATGACCGGAGACTTCGAAGAAGCGATCGAGATACTCTCAGAGATGTTTGATGTACAAGGAAAGGTGATCCCCGTAACCCTCGAAGACTCTCATCTGAGGGTGACTCTCGAAGATGGCTCGGTGATCGTCGGTGAGACCAATATCGATATCCCGAAACATGACCCTCATCTACGTATCATCGAAGCTTCGCTCACCGTACCGAGTCAGATCAATAGACGAGCCCAGGAAGTGATAGCGAACTCTGACTACATCATCCTCTGACCCGGAGACCTCTACACAAGCATCATCCCAAATCTCCTCGTCACCGGTATGAAGGAAGCTCTCACACACTCATGAGCCAAGATCATCTATATATGTAATATCATGACCAAGCATGGAGAGACGACTGGATTTAATGCGACTCACTTTGTCGATATACTCGAGCAATATATCGGGGTAGGCGTAATAGATTATGTCATCCTCAATAACGGAGAGATTTCGAACGAATTAGCAGAAAAATATCTCCGAACGGAGTGAAAGATCCCCGTCGTACGAGATATGCTCGGTCGGCTCGGAAATGAAGGATACACCGTGATCGAGCGGGATCTCACCAGCAAGTCAGATTTTGCTCGTCATGATCCAAAAAAGTTTATGGGAGTATTCTCTGACTTTATGAAAGGTTGGATAAAATAGATCTGTCATTATACTCTGTATATGTCTCCAAAAAAGATCACCAAAACCCAAGAGAAACAATCCATCATTAAGGAAAGTTTTATCGAAAAAGAGCTCCTCAATGCCTCAGTGGTACAAAAGGAACTTATGTTATCGATTCGTGATCTCAATACTCAACTCTGAGTCCTCAACCAAACCATCAATCTCATCCGAGAGCATGAATTCGTCGAGCTTCATAAGTCTAAATGGCGAATTGTCATCTATCAAGTTTGCCTCGGTATACTCTTTGCCGTAGGGACGGTCATGGGACTCGTGCTGATATCTTGGGCTACGTATACTTTTTTTAAAGACTCAGAAATACTCATGCAGATCGTCGATGGTCAGCTCAAAAGTCGGAATTTTAATCTCGGAAATATTAAAGAAAAGGCGGTAAAGGACGCGGGCACTTCTATTTTAAATCCTTACTCGAAGAGTGAAGTTCTCACAGGAACAGGGAAAGTTTCTCAGAGTGGATCAAAGATACCTACTCCATAGAACTACTTAATCCAGAGGGCTCATGCAGTATCCCATCCAAGAGTACTTCCTAATCCTCTACCAAGAGGTGTGCTAGGATTACAACCGGTATATCACCAAACGAGCATATTTCACGAGGGAATAACATTCCCTATGCCGCTTGCAAAAGTTACAGGTCCTACATGACTGTTTGGGCTTCAATCAACTGGTCCGTACCAAATAGTTCCAACAAAAGTATCTTTTGATTGGAAGGAAGGTTTACCATTTGCAGCAAATTGATCTCCACTCAAGGCATTGAGGTAAATAGAGTAGTTTGGAGTATCATAAGTGACTCGATATACGGTTCTATCCGCGAATCCATTAATAATGGTATCTGAAAATTTAGCGGTTGCAGCTTGAGTCTTTGAAGTCACAGTTCCTACAGCCGCGATATCCATATGAGTACATTCATCTCATTTAATGCGAGCTGCTAGTGTCCATCCTCCTCCATCCGTGGTCATATCACAGTAGGCTTGGAAAGCAGGACTAGCATCTGGTTTTATCCAGTA
>JANOQA010000100.1:0-2988 GCA_031422145.1 bacterium
ACGACTTCGAGCTGACCTCGAAAACAAAAAAGAATATGTTCGCATCGTTGATATGAAACTCACCAACAGTGACTTCGTAAAAAACGCTCCTGAAAAGATCGTTCGCATCGAGCAAGACAAAAAACGTCAAGCTCTCGAACAGATCGAAAAGCTCTCGGATAAAATCCGAACCCTTCAAGACTAATGATTACGCTCGTATTTCCTGGCTCATCTGCCGATGGTGCTTACTTAGAAAGCTCTTCTGAACCAAAAAGTAAGAATCAAGTCGAGCATATTCTCCGTGCCCCTTCGATCCTCTCAGATGTATTTGAATGATTTTCCCATACTCATAAGACCCGAGTACGACCTGAAGGGAGTCAAATACTTGCCGGACACTTTCCAGGTAAACCTATCGCCCCTGGAGTAATACTCAAGATGCTCCTCGAGTATTATCTCCCTTCAAAAACATACGGCACCAGACTCTCTGATAGCTATGAGTTTTTTTCTATGGTAAAGCCAGGTGATTTACTCATGCCAGTACCCGAAGAAACCTGAGCTTCACTCTTTCGTATAGGAGAAGGGAAAGAACCAGAGCGAGTCATGAAACGTACTCGAAACTATCAGCATGAGACAGATCTCAGTAACCTGAGTTTTATAGGGCGACTTGATCCGAGAAATATATCCTATCATGCTAGTCTTGTATCAAGTATATTTACTGCCGAAGAGCTCGATAAGACCGTACCTCAAACAGGAGTTTTTCGTCTTACGCAATGAGCCTCTTCTAAAAATATGCAGTGAATTAAACATTTCCAGCATCCTACCGAGACAGATACACTTGCATTCTTTGGATCGACTCTGGTACCAGCTCATCTCGTAGACTCGGTTTCTCGAGATCTCCCGTTTCCGATAGTCGAAGAGATGGTAGCTCAGTCGATCACAGCGGGACTCAGTCGAGATATTTCACATATCTTTGAATGAAACAAAATTCTTCTCGGATCATTGCAACTTCTCGAAACGGGGGTTCATCTGAGAAAGTGAGATACAGCTCATATTGCTTTTTCTATAAGCGAGGAAGCTCTGAGTCCAGATGTCACGAAAAAAGCAGGAAATTCTATCAAAGTAGGATATAAAGTGGCCAATCAACATGGAGAAATGGTGGCACTCGGTCTCGTAGAAGGAAAAATTATCTCACAAAAGATGTTTGACCGGAAGTTCTAAAATTCGTTTTTTGCGAGATTTCTCAAGATATGTCATACTAGAGATATGTCTTCACTTCCTCTCCAAAAAGAACTCGAGTTTCTCCTGGCTACTAAAAACCCGGTTTCACTCCTTTTTTCGATCGTCCGACTGCGAGAAATGGTCGAGGAGACCGGAGATGCTCTCATGAATGGTATAGAGAGTGCCTACTTTGAAAACACAGCAGAAGCCTTTTCATGACTCATAGACGCCTATCAGGATACTGGGTTTTATAAGATCATGTATCGCTACTACGAAGGAAACGGATACCTGAGTGAGCAAAAGAAATTCCTGGATATATATTTTACCGAGAGTTACTGGAGAGATAGTGATTTCTTTTTTTATGTACTTTCTCTTGATCCGATATTTTCTATAAAGTTTGATATACTTCGAGACTTTCTCGATGCAGATACGAGCCATCTATACGAAAAAAGTACAGATAAATGATCTTGGATACGAGAAGTATTTCGTAACTCTCCCCACTCAAAAGAGATCTCCGATGAAGAAATATTTCATATACAGGCATTTCTGGACACGCTCCTCCCTGAGATACAGGCTCGAATGACTCGATGAAATATTCCACTAAGCTGGAAAAAGGGCGGTCGATACATCGCCCGAGATCTCTACCTCGAGATGATCGCCGACCGAAAAGGAGAACGTCTCGAGTTTTGGAAAACAAATGTCATCCAAGATACTCTCCACGATCGCCTCATTGAAGAGCTAACGAGTAGTCAGATTTTTGAATGTTTTTCCTACTTTCGTGTGCGTATCCTCTCTACTCCCAAATACAATCTCAGTCTTTCTGGGGATTCTGAGTATCAGATACTTCTGCGTAGAGCTAAAACAGCCTATCACGGGACGACTGATGACAAGCTCGATTTTATAGCGGACACTCACGAAGCTATGGGTACGTACGCCACCAAGAGGGAACAGTTTCAAAAAGTCTTTCGTAAAGGACTCCTATACGATACTTCTCCGGATCTCCTCGATAGTATACTCGGAGTCGGCTTTCTCTCTCGAGCTGCCTACCATGAAATAAAACGTCGAGCTCGGACTATCAGTCAGGATTTCCCCGAACTCAAAGAAGTCGGTCGACTCGCTGCTACTCTTGAGTCTTCGATTATCCTACGATTTATACGGCCATTTTTGATCGCTCGACTCGCCCGAGTATTCAACAAAAACTCCGATCTCTACTATTTCATCAAATTTATCCTCACGATCCATAGCTCATCTGGATATCACGAATACAAAATGCTTTCTCGATTTTTCCTCTCGCTCGAGGCATTTGGGAAAGAGGGGATAGGGGGAGTATTCCTGCGGGCTATCCAGTTTGGATGGATATATATCGCGGTAGTTATTCTTTTTTATATAGCCCCCCTCGGAGTAGGTCTCTCGGTACTGGCTTTATTATGACTTACTAAAATTCGTCGAATAGGGGAGCGACTTTTTCCACGAGTCTATCTCTCATCAAATTTCCAAATGGGGAGTTATATTGCGGTATTTGGAGTGATCTCCCTCATGCTTGGGCTCTCTCTGGCTCTCTCAGATAATACTCGGATCATCTATCAAAATTTCCGTACGACGATCAATGCGATATCTCTCATCGGAAATGTGAGTATCGGCGAAATTTCAAAAGATATTTCATTTAAAGCGAGTAGTGTAGAAGGGGAGGGGAGTCACACTCCATCGAGACTTCGAGAGGTTAATTATTTATATGATATCAAATACTTTAAGTAAAAATATTTGATTTTTATAGTAGGAAGTATATATTTA
>JANOQA010000101.1:0-2879 GCA_031422145.1 bacterium
GGTACGGTACCATAGTTCGCATCGGATACTTTAAGAGCTTGATAGATATTTTTCAGATCAGATCCTCGTGATGCATCTCGAGAGGTAGAGGTATATCCTGAGTATCCGACAAATCCTACGGTAGAGAGTACTACGAGGATCGCTATCACGACGATGAGTTCTACGAGGGTGAAGGCTTGAGAGTGAGATCGAGGAGAAAGAGTAGAAGAAGTTTCTTTGGAGTGGAGCATGGGAGCATACGAAAGGGTAGACTCCAGATATTTTAGGATATGTGGAGTGGATTGCAAGGGATTATATCGAGTAGTATCATAGGATAGAGTCACTTCATCCGCCACTCTTTGCTCGCTCAAAATGATACATAACTTTTTTGATCACCAGATCATGGTTGAGGAACGTATTTCCGAGTACGGTCCAGAGTCGATAGCTCATCTTTGGATCTAGAGAGTGGAGAAAACTGGTATAGAGCTCTTGCCGTCCTAAGAGGAAATCATCGAGATCATTGGCAAAGTATCGCTCCTGGATATGAGGAGGTATCGAGTCAAGTCGCTCAAACTGCGTCTGACCAAATCCCCAGCCATAGTATCGAGTCTCGAGTCAAGAATCTCGAGTATAGTCCACCGCGATAGTATACTGTCGAGACGGTATATCAAGTAAGAGAGACTTGAGGTTATCGAGAGGATCAGCCAGCTTCGTCGGGAGGAATCGAGTATTGAGTGCCCGAAGGATGGAGAGTTCGAGAGTCGGTATATCTCGAATATCAGAGTTCTGAGGTCCGGTATTTCGAGAAAATGCTACAGCATGATCGAGTGATACAGAGGGAGACGTACCAAAATGTATACCAGGAATCTCACCGTTCCCAATTCCTATACTTTTTCCAGCAATAAGTGCCGTAGCTCTGGTAGAGTATTTGGCTTGCTTCAATATTTGGTTTTGGATAGTGGCCACTTCGGTGAGACTCATGATTTTCGTCCCAGCGAGCTCCGGAGATATCTCCACAGGAAACTGAAGTCACTGACCGATGAGAGCTATTTTACAGCCAGATAGCTTCCAGATACGAGCGAGAGGGAGCTCATTTTCTATACAGATCATGGTACGTTCTTCTATTTCCTCGGTTCGGGAGTCGGTATATTCTCGAGCGAATTCATGTCGTCCTCAAGAGGTGGAGAGATCGAGTATGCTGAGATTTCCCTCGAGTTCGTTCATACTCGCGAGATACCATCTGTGGAGATAGGGACGAGTCGTAAAAAGATGGAGGAGTTTTTGTTGCTCCTCGGCTATGAGAGGTGGTACCGTATCTATCTCAAAATACGCACCGGTATCTCTATGAACAACAAATAAGGTCATCACATCTTCTTCGTTGGTGAGCTCATCACTCGTATAGATGAGTCCTGTGAGCTCTACTTCTCCGGCAAAAGTCTGAGTTTCGAGCTGACGCAAGAGCTCGATACGAGTACCTACGGGTAGTTGTTCTCGTAGAGTTGGTACGAGATAGGCGAGTGTCTCAGCGAGCAGGAGGAGGGGGGACTGGTGTGTATAGAGCTCCGTGAGAAAATACGGATCGAGATGATCGAGATGACTATGGGAAATATAGACCATATCCAGTTTCGGGAATATTTCCCAATCTATGGTGATACGAGGGGATCGCTCCATACAGTCTGCGACGCAGTAGTCTGAGAGCCAGCTATCGAGGAGTACACGAAATACTTCTCCATTCTTCAGTGGACATTCGATGAGACATTCGGTATGTCCGAGGCTCGTGATTTTCATAGCTGGGGTATTTTAATAACTCGCTTTTTCACCGGAGGCTTTTTTATACATCTCGAGGGCCTTTTTGAGGGTTTCAGGATTGATCTTTCATTCTGCAAGATCAGGAGGGAGTCCTACCATGCTCGAAGCACTACTTTTTAGAGTCGTACCTACCGTACTCTGGATCATATTTGAGAGATACCCTGGATTGAGATAGATGTATAAAAGACTTCCAATCGTAAGGATCCGAAAACTCCATTTCCAAATCTGGTTCAGGATACGATCGGTTTGTTGTTTGCGAGCTTCTTGGTAGACGAAATTGATCTTGTCTTCGCTCGTGAGAGTCGAGTCATCTGAAGAAAATAGCATGAAATAGGAGATAACGAATAGACAGGAATTATACAGAATACTTTAAAATACTCTATTTCCTTTTTTTGAAATATTTTTCAGCAATTGAGCCAACTATCATACTCATAAAACTGACTATAAAACCTACTACCACTGGAGGAAATACTCCTTCTGGATGGGTGATCTGGAATATGAGGCATGAAGCTCACCCGAGAAGGATCGAGAGGAGGGCACCGAGGGGTCGAGCTCATCCCCAGAAAAGTCCGAGAGTGAGTGGGATAAATACCGTCACCGCGGTCACCGATCCAGCGAGCTCTACGAGGCGAGATATGCTTGCGTTTGAGCTCAGGGCTATCCCGAGGGCCAGGAGAGATATGACGAGTACAGCGAGACGGTTGAGGAGGAGTGACTTTTTAGGGGAAAGTTCTCCGAGGAGAGGTTTGATGAGATTTTCCGAAAAGAGACTTGCGGGAGCGAGTGTAGCACCACTCGCGGTACTCATGATAGCGGAGAGGAGAGCTCCAAAAAAGAGTGCCTGGATCCAGAGGGGAGTGTGAGTCATGATGAGACTCGGGAGGAGGAGTTGAGGGTCACCCCCATTACTCGTCATACTCGCTACGAGGGCTGGATCTATGATCATCCCAGAAAATGCGATATAGGCGGGTATAAAGGCAAAAAGAAAATATCATATCCCTCCAAAAGCAGATCCGAGGCTCGCGGTCTTGCTATCTTTGGCGGACATAACTCGCTGGTAGATATCTTGCTGAGGGATGCTCCCACAGGTG
>JANOQA010000102.1:0-3925 GCA_031422145.1 bacterium
AGGTGGTTGGTGGGTTCATCGAGGATGAGGAGATTGGCGGGTTTTTGTCCGAGGATCGCAAAAAGGATCCGAGAGATCTGCCCCCCAGAAAAGCTCGAGATCGGAAATTCGAGATCATGATAGTCAAATCCATAGTTTCCAAGGAGTCCAGCGAGACGCTCGGGAGTAGTGAGAAGTCCATGCTTTTCAAAGTTTGCTTGTACGGAGAGACTCATATCGAGCTCTTCGTGGAGCTGAGAGTAGTAGAGAGGCTCGACGGATTTACCAAGAGTCATCATCCCATCGAGGAGGGGGATCTGACCGAGGACGGTCTTGATCAGAGTAGATTTCCCGACTCCGTTTTCTCCGACGATCGAGATACGCTGACCTTCGTAGAGGGTAGCTTCTCGTATGAAAAAGAGAGGATCCTCTCTTCCGATAAAGGCATCCTTGAAATATATAGCCTTTTCCGAGGGTCGCTCCGTAAAATTCCAGAGAAAGGTCGGTCGAAAAGATATCCGTGGAGCATCGAGGAGCTCGACTTTCCCGAGGGCTCGCTCTCGACTCTTGGCAAATCCTGCCCGAGATCCGGCTCGAAAACGATTGATGAGGAGCTTCTCACCCTTGATATGATCTTGTTGCTCGTCAAATTTCTTGGCATCACGTTTTTCTTCTTCTCTTCACTCTCGGATATAGTGCGTGTAGTTGCCATGATAGATCTGGAGTGATCCGTCAAATACCTCATACGTGAGGCTCGTACACGCATCGAGGAACTCTCGGTCGTGGGAGATGATCATATATCCACCCTTCCAGGTATCTTGGAGATATCCCTCGAGCCACTCCACCGAGGCAAGATCGATAAAATTGGTCGGCTCATCGAGAAAGAGAAAGTCTGGTCGAGAGAGGAGGATCTTGGCGAGAGCGACTTTTGTACGCTGACCTCCGGAGACTTCTCGGATCGAGTTCTCGAGGAGGTGAAATATCCCGAGTCATCTCGCGACACGGTCGATCTCTCGAGCGTAGTCAAATCCACTTCGCATCCGAAAGGTCTCGAGGAGGGTGGTGTAGTGCTCGATCTCCTCAGAGGTCTCGAGATGGAGCTCTGCCTCCGCGATCTCTGCCTCGAGCGAGAGAAGATCGGAAAAAGCGAGCCGGAGCTCCTCGAATACACTGCGAGACTCTGAGTCAAAGTGGATCTGGCTCAGGTATCCGAGACCGATGTTTCCGGCATTTTCGATAGATCCTTCGGTCGCTTTCATTTCTCCCGTGATGATCTTCATGAGGGTCGTCTTTCCAGCTCCGTTGGGTCCGACCACGGCGATACGATCGGTTTCATTGACGACTGCTGAAATACCCTGAAGGATATCGTATCCATCAAATTCGTGTCGCATCACATCTATCCGCAGGTGTCGCATGCGGGAAGTGTAGGAAAAATACAGAGAAGATCAAATCGAGCTAGATTTCGTAGATTATGTTTGACAATATATATTATGAATGTTTTAATATCCATAACTGATCCCCCTCAATACCTCTATCAGTCTCTAGTTCCTCATTACTATTATATGTCACACAAATATAAACTCTCTCGTATAGCTCGAGTAGCTCTCGTTGGACTTTTCTCCATCTGTTTTCTCTCTCAGCTTTCTCTCTGAGTATCTGCAAACACTTCTACGGGACTTTCTGCTACATTTAAAAATGCCGCCGGAGTTACAAACTCAACAACACTCCTTCCTACGAGTAAGTATGCCGACATAGTAACAGCAATCCCAGAAATCCGTACTCAGTGGAAGACGCAGTATGGCTACGATCCATTTATATCAGCAAATCTCCTTAATACCTGGAATGGATATTGGAATAATACAGTGGATTACCCTATAAATAAAACGGTCGAGTGGTGTGGTGGTACACTCACAAAAGAATCTAATATTTTAGCTAGATTTGATGGACCAGTAGTGAAGAATATTAAATTATTTAATAACAATAATACGGCAGATATAGTAAATTTTTCTGAGTGGCAGAATGCTATTCCATGCTGGAAAACTACGTATGAATTTAATAAAACTCCACCCGCTCAAATGAATACTGACTGGGAAGACTTTTGGAAAAATGTGAAATCTGGCGATGTAATAAGTTTTGCTGGAGGGACTCTCAATATTTCAGGTGCTGTATCTTCTGGAAGTGTAGGAAATGGAGGAGCTTCCACAGTAATTCTTACGAATACTTCGACTGGAACATCTACCAGCACTACCAATACTTCTAGTACTACAAATAACTCTATTATTGGTGCTTCTACTCTCTCTGGAAATAATCCTCATCGGACTAAGTTTTCTGTAGAATATGCCAATCGAGTAGATGGAGTGATCAACCGTATCCTCCAGCGAGGGAAGAATCTCTCTGAGACTCAGTATATCAATTACCTCACTAATCTCTCTGAGGGGATTAAACTCCTCGCTAAAAAACCTGCCTACTCGAGTAATGCTGAAGTGCAGAATATCACCTCATATATTGACTACGAGCTTACGTATATTCGTACCAGTCTTTCTACGGGGGAAATGTTCATGGAAGACTTCGTTAGACTCCTCGACAGTGCCATGGTAGAGTCTACTTCTACCGGTACTACTACTTCTTCTACCGGAACTACCGTATCTGTAAATCCAAATCTCGTTGGTGCCTGTAAGGTAGACTTCGATTTATTTGCTCGCAATGGACTCAGAGAAGGTTCTGGACTCAGTATGAGTACTCCGACTTATGTAATGAATGAAGTCCTTCTTGCATTTGTTCATGATGGAGAGATTTATTGGAAGAGTGCTCCTGGTAGGAGTCATGGACTTCGAAGTATTGCTACGGGGGCAGAAGTCGCATTCCTCGGCTGCGTAGATAGAGTACTCACGGTAGATTTTATCTCTGCTGGAAGTCCTTTCTCTCAGGGGCAGATCCTCTCTACAACACCGAGTATCGAAGGAACTCCTCGTACAAATACTGGAGCCACTAATACTGGTACAACAACCACAACCCCTCCTTCAGGACTCTCTCTCGAAATGCAAGCAAAACTCAAAGGAGCTTGTAAGATAGATTTCGCATTCTTTAGTCAGAGAGGTCTTAAACATGGAGGAAATATTACCACTGCGAGTTCAACCTTTATTCTCGACAGTATTTACAATTCGTTTGTACACAACAATGATCTGTATATGAAAGATATGCCCGGACGACTTCATGGTTGGAGAGATACTACTACAAACGAAGAGAAACTATTTGCTATGTGCGTAAGCGGTCGACTGATCGAAGATGGAATAAATGACAAACTTCTCTATGTCACCCCAGAAACAACTAGATAAGAACGAAGCGAGAAATCCTCACAATAAAAAAGAAGTGCTCTCAAGGTACTTCTTTTTTAAAAAAAATTATCCGAAAAACTGATGAATTCTATACTGTATCCTGGTATGGAATAGTCACTGATTTGTAGCTTTTAATATTGACATATAATGCTATAAGTAGTCTAATATATAAGTTGAGTTACGAAGTATTTCTACGGAAATATATACCATCTCAGCCTGCGAAAGCGGTACTCCTAACCCACGAAGCCTATGATTTAAATCACATGAAAATTTATGGGGATATATCAAATGTTCGTTGAGGCACGAACATTTCCCACCTTCCGTTCCTGGAGGGTGGTTTTTTTAATGTTTCTTACATTATCGTATATACATCCCATCCCCAAAGCTATAAAATCGATATTTCTCTGCGATAGCGAGAGCATAGACTCTATGGAGCTCCGAAAGACCCATACATGCTCCTACCATAGCCAGGAGGGTACTCTCCGGGAGATGAAAATTAGTGATAATCTGATCCACTATTCGAAATACATACCCCGGCATGATATATATCTGAGTTTCGAAAGTGATCCTCCCATGATCGAGAGAGACCCTCTCTACGATCGAGTCAGTTG
>JANOQA010000103.1:0-4568 GCA_031422145.1 bacterium
AGATCAAATATTGAACTCCAAAAAGAACTCATTATACTCATACATAACTTCTACAAGAAATCCAAGAAAAAGGCCTAGTAGATTTCCAATATTTTAAAAATCTCCTAGGCAAGAGCCTACGAGATCTTTTCTACCGTACTCCCATCCTTGGAGTCGACGATGCGATATCCTCGAGACTCTATCTCTCATCGGATACTATCCGAGCGAGCGAAGTCTTTTGATAGCTTTGCCTGTATACGATCCTCTGCGAGGGCGAGTATTTCAGCTGGGATTTCCTCGGGTGAAAACAGAGTAAAGTCAAAGAGAGCGAGGACGCTATCAAAGCTCCGGAAGAGATCCTGGAGAGCGAGTGCCTCGGCAGTAGTGATCTGACCGGCATCGAGGATACTATGGATATCTCCGACCATCTCATGTATCCGAGCGAGTGCCTCGGGAGTGGCGAAGTCCTGCTCGATCTCATATACAAACTCTACCATAGCTCCTTGCAGAAACTCTCGAAAGTCTTTTCGTACCGTACCTTCGATCTTTGGTTCCCGGGCTATTCTTCGAAAAAGCTCATCCCATCCGTCCAGGGTTCGCAGAGCACTCTCGAGCGAAGCAAAACTGAAATTAAAGTTTTCTCGATAATTTACTCCAAACGCCATGAGTCGGAAAGCTCGAGCGATCTGAAGCTTGGGAGTATCGGGAAATTTTGCATAGAGATCCCTCAGAGTATAGAAATTTCCAGCAGATTTTGCCATTTTCTTGCCTTCTACCTGGAGATGCCCCCCGTGGATCCAATACCTCGAAAATTGTTTACCCGTATACGCCTCACTCTGAGCGATCTCATTTTGATGGTGGGGAAATATATTATCCACTCCTCCCATATGTATATCGATCTGAGCTCCAAAGTATTTGAGATTACACGCCGAACACTCGATATGCCAGCCAGGACGACCCTCGAGAGTGACTTCTTTTTCATCGATCATAAATATCCCAGTCCATTTATTTGGACCATCTTTTATCGGATCATAGGCCTTCCAGAGGACAAAGTCAGCAGCATGATCCTTATCGTATTCATCGTTGTCGATACGAACACTCGAAATCATCCCCTTTTTATCGAGGTGGGCGAGCTCTCCGTAGCTTTTAAATTTGCTGATCGAATAATATACGCTTCCATCGTCGGAGAGATAGGCGTATCACTTTTTTATGAGTACATTGATCATGTCTATCATTTCATCGACGAGCGTAGAGATCGGGATGATACGAGTCGGGGGATCGATACGCACATCTGCCATATCCTCGAGAAAGGCCTGAGTATATTTTTCGGTAAACTCGAGGAGGGGGATACTTTGAGCCACTGAGTCGCGGATCGTCTTGTCGTCGATATCGGTGATATTCATCGTCACATCCAAGCGATACCCAAGAAAACGAAGTGATCGGATCACAAAATCCTCAAAAAGATACGCTCGGAGATTGCCAATATGGATATAGTTGTAGACCGTAGGACCGCAGCAGTAGACTTTGACCGTACCAGAGGAGTCTAGAGGTTTAAATAGCTCGATTTCTCGAGAAAGAGTATTGTAGAGATGAAGCATACCCAGAGATTAGCGGAAAATCAAGAATTTTCAAGAAGAGTTGGAAAGCCTACACGAAGCGAATATCATACTGACATGTATACGTCTCATCGAGCCTTTACGATCATAGAAGTCCTCGTAGCGAGTACGATAGCGAGTGGCGTCCTCGTGGGAGCATTTCTCCTGCTTTCGAGCGGATTTCGTCAGGCAGATACGCTCGAGCGAAGTCGAGAGATCGAGGGTATAGCACAGAGTACCAGAAATTGTCTCCTCTCGTACACCGGATCGACGTTTACCCCTCTCCGGTGAGCTCCAGAGAGCCAGATACACTTTGGACCAGATCTCCTCCAGTGTACGATCGGAGTGGGAGAGATACTCATCCGTACCGCTCGTGGATCTGAATCCGGTATGACGAGGAGCTATACGAGCTCATTTAGTGTGAGTACCTGAGCTACTGATGCGACGAGTCGAGTAGATTACCAAATACTCGGACCGAGCTCTACTCTTTCGGGGAGTTTTGAGGTGGCAAAATAGTATATTCTATGACGATCCTATTGTGATCTGAGAGAGAAACTATATTTCCCGCACTTTCGAGAGTCACTCATCGTCCGACAGCCATATCCGGGGAGGTATACATGAGCCATCTCATCCAAAGAGGATAGTAGAGTCCCTCAAATCCAAAAGTACGCCCCATATGTCCAAATAAATCCTGCCATGCTAGAGTATCGGTCCGAAAAAAACTTCTACGGAGGAGTTTCTGAGAATTATCGAGATTGATATCACCCATGATGATGATCGATTTCTCTGTCTCAGAGGTAAACGAAGCTACAAACGACTCGGTCTGTTTATCCCAGTGATGTAGATGTCCGAGAAATACGATATGGTCAGGATACTCCAGCATAGACAGAGAACCATCTCGTACTCCCATGCGGAGTTTCTTGTATACCTTTTTTCCCACCGAGAAATTTGATGCCCAAAGAGTGGCTACAAAGGCGAAAAATAAAGCATATATCGGAGAATATATTTTATAAAATGCCTGCTGCCGAATGCGTTCTGGGACTGTTTTAAAAGCTACTATCTGGCAGATATGATAGTCGGGCGTCTGTGACCAGAGATCGAGAGTCTCGATCGAGTCAGTACCGTATCCTCGAGCTTTGAGCATATCTTTCACTTCTCAGAGGGGAGCTCCATCCGGGACCTCGGATATCATGAGGATATCCGAGACATCGTCATCTATCCACTCACACATTTTTCGTATATCAAATCCAGGATGATCCGTGATATCCGAGGGTTTCTGTGTCAGTAAAAAAGCAAACGAAGAATAATAGCTCACTCGAGAAAGAATATTTCCAAATGAAGCGTTAAAGAAGGTGGTGCGGTAGGATTTTTGTGGCATTAATTAACTATGTTTGTTCAAAGAGCTCTACTGGGTTTATCTTAAATTGCAACATATTTGCACTCGGACGACCATTATCTCATCATTTACGCTGCATTCCAATCCTCCCGATTTTTAGACTTCACTCTCGAGTGAAACGCACCTTTCCAGCACCAAATATATTCATGACATGATTAATAGATTTGAGAGCCCACTTTACTTCGGTTGGAAGCTTCAATATAACGAGTGTCCAATCCGCAGAGAATTCTCCCGTTCCTTTTAAAATATCAGA
Organism: bacterium; assembly: GCA_031422145.1. GTDB lineage: Bacteria > Patescibacteriota > Gracilibacteria > BD1-5 > UBA2023 > JANOQA01. Next base: position 3,224 of record JANOQA010000103.1, read on the forward strand.
AACTACAAGAATTTTATTTTTTATGAAGAATTGAAGTACTTCTTCCTGATCAGATGCACTCATTTCATCGAAAAACATTCTTCTATGATCTCTTGGAGTTGAAATATCTGGAGCAATCTCTCCAGAAAATTTCTTTAATATATTCCCTATGTTAGGTGGTATATTCCACATAGTAATATAGGTATTGACCCACCTTTTATCGATCTGATTAAATCACTGAGGATTACTAACCAGCTTTATCTGTAAATTTTGGATATCTTCTTGAGATTTAACTTTAATAGTTACCGATATTCGTACCTGAATGTCCGCCTTATAGTGTCATCGTACTTTTGAAGCTCTAACGTACTCAATATCTTTAATGGAGTAGTTCATAGCCTGAAGCCAGGATTGAGCTAGGGTATCTACCTGCCAAGTATTAAAACGTGCAATCACATCATTTTCATTAGCAAATCCAGCCTTAGCAGTTCGGGATCAGAGAGCTATCATTTCTTGAAGTTCTTTCGGAGTACTCATATGATTTGAGTGAAATTATAAGTTGTCGAGCCAGGGCTTCTATCGTAGTAACCGTCATAGCGTTTCCAGTTTGTTTGAGAAGATGAGCTTCTGGTATAGTACCACTTACTCTTTCTGCAAGATATCTCGGAAAACCTTGAAGAAGAAGTGCTTCATATCAAGATAATTTCTTGAGGCGTTTATTTTGTACATATAAAAGACCATGTCGACCAGCTCGAAGAGTAGGAGATTTGTTGTTATAAATTCTGAGATCAGACTGCCGAATATCTATAATCGAATTTTCTTTCTCCAAAATATCTTCAATGGTACATTGACCAGAGTTATATTTATTTTCCAGGTATCGTAACAGACTAGTATACTCTTCTTTTTTCTCTGAGTCAGATAATTCAACTGGATTCATTAAGTACGTATCTAAGTTTGGGGGTGCTTGTTTAGTTGGAAACTGAAATATAAAATCGTCTCCTATAATATCTTTGCGGACTCCGATAAAATATATCCTTTCTCTCATTTGAGGAACACCATAATCAATACTATTGAGCACTTGGTGATATACTTTATATCAAGCTTCATCTAATGCCTTCAGGATGACTTCAAGAGAATTTCAATTATCATGATTTACCAGTCCCTTTACATTTTCGAGTATAAAATACTTAAGATTCTTGGCTTTCATTATTTTGATTAAACCGTAGATAATTTGTCACCGGGGATCTTCCATTCATTTTCTTTGCCCCATAACAGAAAACGTTTGGCATGGAAATCCTGCTATCATCATCTCGAATTCTGGAAGCTCTACTGGATTTATCTTCATTAAATCTCCATAGTTTCTTTCACT
>JANOQA010000104.1:0-1936 GCA_031422145.1 bacterium
CTCCCACAGGTGAGAGCGATCCAGGGAGCGAGAAAGGCGAGCCATGGAGCAAGAGTAAACTCCGAAGGGAAAAAAGTAAATTTTCCTCCATCGTGAGCCTGCGAAAATATTGGCATAAATCCTCCCGCTTTCTCGGTCACTAAAAATGCTATGATACTGAGTCAGATCAATATCACGATCACCTGGAAAAAGTCAGTCAGTGCGACCGACCACATCCCTCCGAGTATGGTATAGAGAAGGACGATACTCGATCCGAGTATCATACCTTCTGTGGTACTCACTCCGGGTATCACGAGATGAAAGGCGAGCCCGAGAGCTACGATCTGAGCACTCGTCCAAGCGAGATAGAGCCCGATCGTAGCGAGAGAAGCCAGTATCTCAACAGTCTTTCCGTATCTATCCCGATAAAATCCTCCGATCGTGAGATAGTTTTGAGCGTAGAGTCGCTTCGCATAAAAAACCCCGACGAGCACGAGAGCGAGTGACGAGGCAAAGGGATCACCGATCATACTCGCGAGTCATCCTGTGGTGAAATTTGCCGAGGTACCGAGGATACTCTCTGCGCCAAACCAAGTCGCAAATACGGTCGCCATGACGATCCAAAGAGGGAGAGATCGTCCTGCTAGGAGAAAATCTTTACTCGAACGTACCTTTCTCGCTGCATAGAGTCCGATACCTATCGTTATGAGGAGGTATACCGCTATATACCCAGTGAGAGCTGACATATAAAAAAGTTATTCTTTGTAGTGTATCGAAAAATGAGTGAGTTCAAGGGGAATGTGAGGTAAAATATATTGATTTCTCTCAGAAGCAAACTACAATATTCGTATGACGAGCATCACTCTCAATATTCCCACATCGACGCACAAGCCAGAAGATATAAAAAACGCTCTGGAGTCTTTTGTAACATTTTCTCTTCGACATCCTGAAGATATGGAAGACATCCTCCTGGGTATGCGTATGAGAGAAACCGATGACGAAGAGATGGTATCTTTTTCACAATTTCTCAGTTCTCTATGAACATCGAAGTAAAGAAGACATTCATAAAAAGACTTCGCCAAACTCCAAAAATCCGTCCAGATTCATGTGACGGATTTTCTCATAGAGCTGGAGAATAATTCAGATATCCAAGATCTCCCAAATACAAAGAAACTCCTCGGATCTAGAGAGTTTTTATCGGACACGTATTTGAGAGTATCGTATCGGTTGGAGATATGTCTCACCTGATCGGATCATCGTGGATCGAGTCCTTCATCGGAAGGATATTTATAGGAACTATCCGTAGGTATCTATTTCACGATTGAGGGTGAGATAGAAATGGGAGTTAGTTACTTAAATAATTGCCGTCATCAATTCCACCGTTATCTTCGTATTTCTTTCTGTATTCTTTTTGTTTATCCAAATCTCCAAGTTGTTTGTAAAGTACTGCTAATTCCCAAAATGTATATTCAGAGGATGGTCCATGTTCTTCACTTATCTGAAAAGCTTCAATTGCTTCTTCAATTCGTCCTTCATCTCTTAAAATATAACCAAGATCCTCCGCTACTACATTTTTATTTATTGCTTTGATTAGCCCGTTCTTTGAAATATCAATTCCAATTTGAGGGTTTTCTTTTGCATAAAAAAGTTCGTAAACACCAAAACACTCCGATGCGATAGCTGGGATTATAGACTGTTCTTGGTCATAGATACTTTCAATCTCTGTTTGTCCGTTTGAGTTTTGTTTAATTACAATTTCTGCAATCCGCTCCGGTGTCATTATACTGATATAGCAGTCTGTTTTTCCGTTTTGAGAAACTTCATATGCTTTCACAAAATAATACTGGCCTTCGTTATCGGGTACAAAATCAAAGCCGGTCGGTTTAATGGTCCAGTTGAGTTCATTATCATCAATTTGTTCCGTCACAATAAAAACTTTCGTAAGTCTATCTTTATA
>JANOQA010000105.1:0-4847 GCA_031422145.1 bacterium
TATCCTCCATGGAAAACGGTCTCTCGGAGAAAATCTAAAGAAATACTATTCGAGTCATCCAGAGAGAAACGAGATCTGGAGATATCATAAAATCCGTAACGAGCTCGTGCATGAATGAAGTGTACCAGTAACAGGTCGAGATATACAGGGGTTTTGATCGCTGATACAGAGAGTGTTTTTATAGAAATTGACTTTCTGTACTATTTTAGTATTGTCTGAGGACAGGCAACGCCTGTGTTTACCTTGGAGTTCTCAATGTTGGAGTTCTCAATGAGAAAATCTCTCAATCTGATGGAAGCCACTTCTCTTCCATACCTCTAGTCAGACACCCCTATGAGCGATCGATAGTTTCAGTCGCTTCACAGATCGTCTGTACGAGGTAAATTTAGAAGAAGTAGACTCGGGAGCTTTTGGGCCCGAAAATAGAGTGTAAGACTTGTATAAGAGCCCCCTTTCAGCTCAAAATATTAGCTGTCTATCTACCATCCTACCAATTGTCCCTGGTATATAGGATGAGGCGAAAAGACCACTCACTCGCCAAATGTGCATGCTGACATTTGGGGTCTGCCACTCAAAAGTTTGTGAAAACCCGGAAGATAAAGATGATCATCCACTCTTGACTCTGGCTCACTGCCAACAGTCATTCCCGAGTAGCCCACCAAAGCGAAACGGTATAGTGGCGAGATACAGCGAGGGGTACACCTCCTGACTCAGATCTTCCTTTGTCTTCCGGCAATCCGGAATAAAAATATACGAGGTCTATCGACTCTCATATATCTCATCTAGAGTTATACGGCAATTTTGCTCGTTTAATTCACTAAAGACTGCTCCTTCGGGAGTTTTTTTATTTCTCGTTTTTCTGATAAAAATTACAGTGCTTCTGTGCTGGACACGTCCCACATTTTGGCTTTCGAGCGATACACTGGTATCGTCCAAACAGGACAAATGGATGATGCATATGATCTCGTTGCTCGAGGGTGAGTCGACGCTCGATAGCACGATCGGTTTGGTTGGGTGACTTGGTCTTTACTATCCCGATCCTATTGCAGACTCGGTGTATATGGGTATCGACCCCGACGAGTGGAGCCCCATAGAGGACCGAGAGGACGACTTTGGCCGTCTTCACTCCGACTCACGGGAGTTTCTGGATCTCGATGAGATCGTTTGGGATCGTAGACTCGTATTTTTCTGCCAAGAGAAGTCCAGTGGTATACAGGTACTTTGCTTTATTTCGAAAATAGTTTACCCGCTGTACGAGCTCGGTCACCTCCTCCAGAGAGATAGATCGCATATCCGCAGGCTCACGGACTCGGGCAAAAAGTGCTGGAGTGATACGGTTGACTTGTTTGTCTGTGGTCTGAGCCGAGAGAATCACTGCCATGAGGAGCTGAAATGGCGTCGTATAGTCGAGCTCTATGATCACTCCCCCATATATCTCCTCGATCGTCTCGATGATCTCGGTACATTCGTCTCTATTTTTGAGTCGCATAGTCCACAAAAAGAAATATACTGGAGTATATCTACTATTTTAAAAATATGTCATTTTTTGAGAACGATATGCGGGTCGGGGCAGCTATATTTGATACCCATTCGCACTGTTATTTCCCAGAACTCGCCAGTCGAGAAGATGAGATAGTCGCTCGTATGACAGAGCTCGGAGTCACTCATTCGGTCCAGATCGGGTGTGATCCCGAGAGCTCACTCGCCGCAATATCTCTCGCTCGTCGCCATGAACACTGGTACGCAACGGTCGGTTTTCACCCAGTAGATGCCCAAGAACCTCAGTATAAAAAGATACGTACCCAGGATGGTACACTCCAGGATACTCTACGAAATATGAATAACTCGGAGATAGAGTCGACTCTACGAAATATCATCGAAACAAACCGAGATATCGTGGTAGCGGTCGGAGAGACGGGACTCGACCAGCACTATCTCGATCCAGTAAAAAAAGACGCCGAGCTCGAGAGTCAGTACTCTTGGCTCAGTCGATGTGCCGAAATGGGACGAGACTATGATCTCCCGCTCGTGATCCACTCCCGAGATGCACGAGTCGAGACCATCGAGGCAATCAAAAAATATGATATCAAGAAATGTATCATCCACTGTTTTTCGGAGGATATAGGATTTGCGAGGGAGCTCATGGCATACTCAGATGAGATATATTTTAGCTTCAGTGGGATACTCACCTACAAGAGCGCTCGAGAGATCCAAGACGCAGCCAGAGAGATTCCTCTCGATCGTATCCTCGTCGAGACGGATGCTCCATTTCTCTCCCCTACTCCTCGGCGTGGTGAGGTCAATGAACCTGGATATACGAGATACGTGATGGACTATCTAAAAACTCTCCGAAAGGAGAGTCCTGAGGAAGTGGAAAGGGTGGTATTTGAGAATAGTTTGAGGGTATATGGAATAGATTTTTAAAGAATCCCCTCAGTTTTTAAGAAATTTTTAATAATTGGTCGTATAATGGGGGGTGAGTTGTTATACTTTACCCTCTCTTTTTATGAAATCATCTAGTTTTAGATATTTTTGGGCTCTCCTGATCTCTCTCGTGAGTATCACTACCCTCTATGCTGCTATACCCGGACGGGAAAATCTCATACTCGAGCTCACCCACTCAGGTGGAGTCCTCTCTGATACGAGTGGAAATGGACGTCTCATCCGCTCTTTTGGGGATGTCAGCTCGAGTACTGCGTCGGGGACGAGTCTCTCAACGCTCCAGTTCGCTGGAAGTGGACAGATCAACTCGACCCTCTCTTGGTATGCAGGACCTACGAGCCCATTTACCCTCTCCTTTTGGGTGAAGACTCCTGTAGCGAGTCGGACGAATAATCTCTTTGATTGTCCGCAGTATGGATCGGGAGCAAGATTTCTCACAGGAGCAAGCCCTGTACGTATGCCTGGATATGATTCATTAGGACAGTTTGTATATACTCTCAATCAAATGGGATTTCCCGAAGGATGTTATCGTTACAGTGGAACTGCATATACAAACCCCGCTTATACAGGAAGCTATACTCATTATTATAGTGGACTTTACTTTTCACAGACTGGTACTGGAAGAATACTCCATCCAGAATCCATTACTCAGACTCTCTTAAGTTTCCGAAAAGGGACTACTTTTATCGCAACTGATCTTCACCTCTCACTCACTCCGGAGTATACCTGTAAACTTGAAGGTATAGGAGATTTTGACTGTACTACACTCAAGGACGGAGGATGGCATATGATCACTCTCAGAAAAAACTACTATCAGACGCTCGAGGCTCTCATCGATACGAGACAGATTGTCTACTGGAGAGGTTCTACCGCTACCACCTCTCGAAATTTCTATCTCGGGCAAGATGGAACTCTTAGCGCAGGAGCAGCTCGGTATAAGGGGGAAATGGCAGGAGTACGAGTATATAACACCGACCTCACCGAGGCTCAACTCTTTGACCTCTATGATGAAAACTCCGCTCAGGTAGCCGCCGGAAATCCAGCTATCCCTTCGATCAGTATCACTCAGCCCAATACCACTCAAGCCAGCTCGAAAAAGATCACCGCTACTACGAGTACGGGAGTCCTCATGCAAGCTCAGACAAACGGAGAGATCTGTAATGATACCCTCACTTTTGAAGACTACAGTGATCTTATATTTTCAAATATCCAAGATAATAATACCCGACTCTGCTATCGGGCGATCAATGGAGCATTCAAAACCTTCAAGCTCTCAGATCAAATAAAAGGAATTGTTGGTACATCCATAAATGGAGAAGCAGAAAATCTATTCGGAGGAGCGGATGTTTATAAATCTTGGCCCTCTTCCCCACGTACGAAAAGTGGAGACTATATGCGACCGATCCTCACTAATATGAATGGACTAAATTTTATAGACATCAATGGAGATGGGCTTGTAGATATGCTTTATAATAGTAATGTAAGTTGATTTACTTATTCAGGCATCTTTGTGAATACTGGAGAGTACAATTTTAAGCCTGTCTATAAATGCAGGAGTAACTGGAGTAGTAATTCAGAATATCTCTACTATGGTGACTGTGCAGACACTAACTTTCGATAGAAAAAGAGTTTCCCTCAAGTTTAATCTTCCTCTCTTTTGATATGTATAGAAAAAAGTCTATCGCTCTCTTTCTCTGTCTCGCAGTCATAGGATCTATTTTTCCAGTGAGTGTCCTCGCAGGGCCTCTCCCCACCGATACAGGGAATGCCACAGGAGGTCCTGTAAATATCAAGTCGATCCTCGGTAAGACCGCTCGAGACCCCATCGATACCAAATCGATGATGGATCTCTTCTCGGGATCTGCCAAGTATGGATACGAGCTCCGGTGGCCCAAGTGACCTCGAGGATATGGTCCTGAGCTGTCGCTCTCTTATTCGAGCCAGTCCAAAGATACAAACTCTCCGTGTGGATACGGATGGAATTGTACTCCGCCATCTATCACTCGTTCGACCCGACTCGGCACAGATCGTACTTACTCGAGTAGTGAGTACCTCTACGGTGGAGCGGAGTATATCCCAGTAGGAGGTGGAGTATATCAGGCTCGTATAGCCTCTGATGATAGCTCCTTGACCGAGAGTGGAGCGGGGTGGATTCATACAGATATATCTGGAGTGAAAAGATACTTCGGGACTCTCTCTGCGAGACTTACCAATCCTGAAAAATCGAATCAAACCTTCGCCTGGTATCTCGAAAAGATCGAAGCTCCGACCGGAGAGCGGGTCGAGTATTCATATACCTTTGATGGTACTGTGCCCTATCTCGCGAGTGTGAGCTATGCCTTTGATGAGAGCTCGACTCCACTCTATACTCTATCACTGGGCTATGTAACAAAGCCCGTAGTAGC
>JANOQA010000106.1:0-9607 GCA_031422145.1 bacterium
AAAGCTTCAGAAGAAGAATTTAAAAAGTCTTATCAAAATCTCCTCCTCTCGGGAGCCACGACAGTGGTAGTAGATCTCAGAGATAATCCAGGAGGACTTTTAGATGCAGCTGTGAATATACTTTCGGAGTTTATAGAGAGATGAGAGGTAATTGTAGAAACAAAGTCTACTCTTCCTGAGCTCAATCAGAAGATATTTTCTGAAGGAGGGGTACTAAAAAAAGTACCATTAGTCGTCTTAGTGAATGAAAACTCAGCGTCCGCCTCTGAAATATTTGCTGGAGTGATTCAAGACTATAGTCTTGGTATAGTGGTAGGAGAAAAAACATACGGAAAGGGATCCGTCCAAGAAGCCTTTCCTCAAAAAGGAGCCACTGAACTTAAAATTACCGTAGCACGATGGTACACCCCTAAGGGTCGATGAATTGATAAAATAGGTATAGAGCCGGATATTATCCAGAAGATTCTTCCAGAGGATTATGAAAAATGATTTGATCGTGTACTTGAAACTGGAAAAAAAATAGCAGAGCAATATAATTTAGGCACTTCAAGAAAAGATATTATTACCAGCAGTGCATCTACTTTACCCACCCCTTAATGATCGATCCAGTATTTGAAATTATCAATAAAGAAGCCCACCGACAAGAAAATGAACTAGAGCTCATTGCTTCAGAAAACTATGTATCGCTTGATGTACTTCGAGCGAATGGCTCCATCCTCACGAATAAATATTCTGAGGGCTATCCAGGGAAGCGATACTATGCAGGACAGATATATATCGATCAGATCGAAAATATTGCCATAGATCGAGCAAAGGAGATATTTCATGCAGAATATGTCAATGTCCAGCCACTTTCTGGATCTCCCGCTAATCTAGCAGTATACAGTGCTATGCTGAAGCCGGGGGATAAAGTTTTGGGTCTGAGACTCGATCATGGAGGACATCTGTCACATGGTCATCCACTCAATGAATCTGGACGACTGTATACTTTTGAGTTTTATGGAGTAGACGAAGAGACACATCGTATCGATATGGAAGAAGTAGCCGAGAAAGCTCGAGCATTTCGACCAAAGATGATCGTAGCTGGATTTTCTGCGTACTCAAGATCCCTGGATTGGAAGAGATTTCGTAAGATCGCGGATGAAGTAGGAGCGTATCTTTTAGCAGATATAGCACATATAGCGGGACTGGTTGCTGGGGGAGTTTTAGAAAACCCGATCCCCTATTGTGACTTTGTGACCACTACGACCCATAAAACACTACGTGGTCCAAGAGGAGCTTTGATCATGTCAAAGTTTCAGTATGAAAAAGAGCTAGCAAGAGCCGTATTTCCCGGGTGTCAGGGAGGACCACACGAGCATACGATAGCTGCAAAAGCGATAGCCTTTGGGGAGATACTTACTCCAGAATTTCGTGAATATAGTCAACAGGTCGTAAAAAATGCACAAGCCCTGGCTCAGGAACTTATGACTTTGGGGGCTCGTGTGATCACGGGGGGCACCGACAACCATCTGTTTCTCGTGGATGTGACACAGGGGTATGAGATACCTGGGAAACAAGCCGAGGTGGCTCTAGAAAATGCGGGGATTTCCTGTAATAAAAACATGATCCCCTACGATACAAGAAAACCAGCGGATCCTTCGGGGATACGGCTCGGAACTCCTGCCATCACTACTCGATGAATGAAGGAAAATGATATGAAAGTACTCGCTCATATCATACATAGAGTACTTTCTGCTCCAGAAAATACTGAAGTCTTAGAGCGATCAAAAAACGAAGTACAGGAACTCTGTGAAAAGTTTCCGATATATAGAAATACGGCAATATGGACACAATAGACACCTTTGACAGTATCGACAATACCCCCCAATCGAGTGAAGCTGTTTCGAATGTTTCTCCAGAACAACGCGAACGACAAAAAGAAAAATCGAGCAGGGCTCTTGCTGGTATACGAGCGTCTCAGAGAGATGAATCTCGAGCGAAAAAAAAAGATAATCTTTTTGTAGCACTCCTTTCTGAGCTTCTTCGAAGAAATGAAAACTCAAAAGCCCTCGATCAGATACTTTTTCTTCTGAAGCAAGAAGTCCCTACTCATTTTTTAGTAGTTTGTTTTACTCTTGGATTTCCTTGGGCTCTTGATTTTACTCGAGAAAGCCTACATATAGCTCATATTTCTAAATTTCCAGAGCCTCAAAGTGGTCGGGGTATATTTCGAGACGCTGACCTCACCGAAGAAGAAAAAATATATATCCATATTTGGATTGATACCTCATTTCAGATTTTATCGGAGGATTTTTCTGAGATAATCACGCGTCGACTCCTCGATCAACTCTCGACTAATCAGAGGAGAGATATGGAAAAAGGTCTCCAATTTTTCTTTGAATATTTTCTTACAGAAGTAGGATTTTCTGTATCTCCAGAGCTTACAACCCCTTTTACTCAGTATTTATTAGCTCAGATTGAAAAGAAACTTCGGGGCTTAACTTTTTCTGATCTCTTGCCGTGAGTAAAATAGAGAAAATATAATTACTCCACATCAGACAAGAGCTCCTCCCCATCGGATCAAGAGTTCGGGATCTTGTAGGTAAGGATCGAGTCATCCGAGCCCATCAGCGATGAGATAAATACCCCGAAGGGGAAGATAGGTGATCCCAAAGAGGAGATCTTGGGTACTTGGAAAGAAGTATCCAAGACTCAAACTCATCACTCCGAGGAGCATAGAGAGAGCCACGAGAGGCTCTGCTATGATGTTGGCAGGTATACTCCAGCCGTGAAGCTGTCCAAAGACAGAAAATGAGATAGGCAGGGTATAGACAGCGGCAAATACGGCAGGAAGAAAAAATTGTATGATATAACGTCTACTATACGAAAGAGATATAAGTATCCCGAGAGTTGCCATAAAAGACAACTGGAATCCTACATCATATACGAGACTGAGGGGCTCAAATACAAGGAGAAGTATCAGGGTAGTCATCATCACACGTCGAGGACAGACCTTTCCCTCGAGCTCTAGAACTATATAGGCAATAAGCCCCATTATCCCCGCTCGAAGTACCGGAGGATCGAGACCAGCAATACCCATATATATTCCAAGTCAGAGAATCACTCAAAAGAGCCGAATACTTTTTGGAATATACCGAGTAAAAAGAATGAGGAGGAGTATGACAAAAGAGACATTCGATCCGCTTACTACGGTAATATGAGAAAGCCCTATTTTACGGTAGAGTGTTGAGAGGGATTCATCGTAGAGGGACTCATTTCCGATCAAAATACCAGAAAGAAGAGCTGCTTCTTTCAGGGGAAGATTGTGAGAAATCTGATCAACGAGATTTCGGCGAACCTGTATCAAATATGAAATCTCTCAGGACGGAATACATCTACCAAAAGCTTCTCCCGCCCCAAGAATAGATCGACTCCAAAGAAAAAATGAAGGTTCAAATTTTGAGAGAGACTCAAGAGAAAGGGTATCTCCTATTTTACAAGGAACACCACTCGGAAGCTTTGCCCGAAAGGTACCAAATTTAGAATCAAGCGTTAGAGTTTTTTTTGCTCCGAGTTCTCCTGATATCTTTTCTACGGTAAAATTTGATAGAGACGTAGAAAGAGATGTTCTCGCTCTAGAAAAATCTTCCTGATGACTCTCTCGGGAGTATACTACTCAAAAGTATCCAGCAAAGAGACAAATACAGACTATACCTCCACTCCAAAGATGGAGTTTTCGACTCAGGACCAAGGCTCCTAAGGTTATACCTCCGAGCAGCAGGAGGGCGTATTGAGGGAGAGAAAAGACACCAGTTATATTTCCTATCAGGTAGGTCGTTGAGGATATCCAAAAAAGATCTCTATACCTAGGATAGGTACTTTCTAGTGGGAACGCTTGGAGATCTGGAGCAGGCCGTATACCGCAAATCCGAGACCGAGCAGGGCTCATATCTGGGAGGCGTTAATGAAAATGAGGGAACGAACCAAATCATCACTTCCTGTAAAAAACTCACCAATAAATAAAAAACAAGAATAGAGAGCGATACCGATATATCCGATATACCCAGGTATTCGTATGATTTCTCGAAGAATATAGAGTGTAGAAAATAGAAAAAAACATCCGAGTGAATAAAAGAGAGCGAGTGGAAGAATGCTCGAGGTATAGGGTATAGCACTCTCATTTCCATAGATTATTCCTATGGGGAGAAGGGTAGGTCGTCCATAGATTTGTCCGCCGACAAAGGCAGCTAGATATCCTACCACAGCAGCAAAAAGAAAAGAAAGCACTACGATGTCAATATATTTTTCCTTTGGCTGTTCGTAGCGATATATTTTATAAGCGAGTACTCCTATAAACCCGATCACTCCTCCGATAAAAGAGAGGTTGTAGTTATCCATGAGGAAAAAGTTGAGTACCTGATCCCCGACGATGTATTTATAATCTCGCCACTCCAGAAAAACAAAGAAAAGTCTAGAAAAAATGAAGGTACTTCCTACAAAGAGGAGGGCGTTTCAGAGAAAGAAGTTTGTATTTATGCCCATTTTCTTTGAAAGCTTGAGGAGCATATAGAAAAATAGCACAAATGAGATAGCGAGTCCAAGCCCAAAGGAGTAGATACGTACGTCGAGAAGCGGAATAGAAAAATACGGATACATAAGCAATAAATTATCGAGCGTACTCAATTATACGAGTTTCGCGAATAAGGTGAACTTTCACTTCTCCGGGGTAGGTCAGAGTAGTCTCAATCGTATTTGCTATTTCTTGAGCCATTTTTGTAGCGGCTAAGTCACTTACTACTCCTGCATCCACGAAGACTCGTACTTCTCGTCCAGCTGAAAGAGCGTAGGCTTTAGATACACCAGAAAAACTCATAGCGATGTTTTCCATTTCCGAGATACGTTTTATATAATCATCCGCGTTCATACGGCGAGCTCCAGGTCGAGTAGCACTGATAGCATCAGCTATCTGAACGATCTTCGTCTCGATACATATCTGGGGTACGCCATCATGATGCCCCTCTATGATATTTATAAGTCGTTCGTCGAGCCCATACTTACGAGCTATTTTTCCACCGAGCTCTGGATGGGTCCCTTCGATATCGTGATCGAGAGATTTCCCGATATCATGAAGGAGTCCTCCCTTTAAAGCGAGCACCGTATCAGCCCCAATCAGTCGAGCTATGGACTCGGCAATATAGGCGACCTCTTTGGAGTGCATCAAAATATTTTGTCCGTAACTCGTTCGAAATCGAAATTTTCCTATGAGTGGGAGTAATTCGTCTGGTACACCAACAATCCCCATCTCAATAAGGGTTTTTTGACCAAGATCGTAGATTACTTTCTCAGCGTCTTTTTGATTTTCTTCGACTATTTCTTCGATACGAGCTGGCTGAATACGTTTGTCTTCGATCAGTGCCTCGAGAGATCGCTTGGCTATGTACCGTCGAAAAAGATCAAAGCTTGAGATAAATACCGTATCTGGAGTATCATCGATGATGAGATTTACTCCGGTAGCCCGTTCGAAGGCTATAATATTTCTCCCTTCTTTCCCGATGAGCTTTCCTTTAATATCATCAGAAGCGAGATGAATGATTGTTTGAGTAGTTTCTCCGGTCACATCTCCAGAATATTGTTGAATGGATTTTATGAGAATTTCTCGAGCGAGTTCACTTTCTCGGATCTTGAGATCGGCTCGTTTTTTCTCCATCAAACCAAGAATATCTTTTTCGTATCGCTCTTCCGTACGAAGCAGAAGGAGGGATTTGGCTTCTTCTTCGGAAAGTTTGGCTATTTCAGAGAGTTCTTTTCGAAGTTGTGTAGAGAATTCTTTTTGCTGAAGGATTTCCTCATCGATAGATTTTTGTCTTTGAGTGAGAGATTCGGATCGAGTCTCTATATCTTCGAATTTTTTTTCGATGCGATCCTCTTTTGCGAGGATCTTTTCTTCGAGATCTTGGATACGTTTCTCTCGATCTCGAAGCTCGAGCCGAGTAAGATCATTTTTTTGTTCGAGATCCTTTTTAAGAGCCTCGAACCGAGTATCAGCTTCACGATTGAGCTGGAGCTCTTTTTCACGAGATCCGATGCGGGTACGATTGGTTTGTTGATAGAGGATTACTCCTCCTACAACGGAAAGAATGACTCAGAAAATGAGCCAGATATACGATATATACATGGAAAATTGAATTTGAATATGGTCGGGTCTGTCTTCCCATAGAATACGCAATACTGTAAAAAGTCAATTTTGCGTCGACTTGCGTTTTTGAGAAATTGGACAATATAGAGGTATGTCTAAAGCGGTTTGCACGAGTTGTCACTTTATATTCGATTCTCGAATAGGGATAGAAGAGTCAGGTATACCACCCGGAACTGTTTTTGATAGAGTAGATCCGAGTACTTTTCTGTGTCCTCATTGTGGGGCCTCGCATGACCAATTTATAGAAGTGCGTGATGAGATACTCGAGCCAGAGGACATACATGATCTGAGTGAGGTAGAGGCTGAGCATCTTCCGTATTATTTTTTTGAAGATGAAGACCTTGTGGTGCGGGTGGGGTACCCAGACTCGGAACATCCTCAAGAAAAAGAACATCGAATCGAATGGATAGAAATAGTAGATAGCGAATGAGAAATGATCGATCGGATGTATTTCGGAGAAAATGAAATACCAGAAGCGAGATTTTCTATAGATGAAGATGAGATATTTCATGTCTACGCAAGTTGTAGTGAACACGGTATTTGGAAAGCAATGGCCTATGAAAATTTGAATATGTAACGGGAAGAGTTGTAGTGAGAGAGGATCGGCGTATATTACAAGACGACTCCTTTCGGATTTGAGTGTGTTTGGCGTCGAAGGTGATATAGAAAATATTCTTTGTCAGGGAAAGTGTCAGATGTCCGTCAATGTTGTCTACAACGGAGAGTGTGTATCGTATATGAATCCCGTGAAGGCATCGGAAGAATTAAAAAAAAGAATCCATAAAATTAAATCATCATGAAAGTAGGATATGCTGTCTTCGTAGGGAGACCAAATACAGGAAAATCTACCCTGATGAATCGTATCATCGAAGAAGAGTTGGCTAGTGTGTCAAACGTTCCTCAAACTACGAGGCGAGCTATCCAAGGTATTTATACTGACCCAGAGAGACAGATCATCTGTATAGATACTCCGGGGTTGTACAATGGGACGGATGAAATATCAGAGTACCTCAAGAAAGAATCTCGTCGATCGCTCTCTCGGGGAGAAGTAATCGTGTATCTCATTGATCTATCTCGTCCTGAGTGAGAGGAAGAAGCGATGATCGAGGCTCTTTTAAAAGTCACAGGCAAGCCGATCATCACCATAGGTACAAAAGTAGATCTTCCCCGGCGGAATCCTATAAAAACAGATTTTGTCATCAATAAATGAAGTGATCTTCAGGTGATTATCGACAAGATCACGACGTATCTCCCAGAGGGGGAGCCCCTCTACGAACTCGATGTATATACCAATCAATCCTCGCATGACCGAGTAGCAGAAATTATACGAGAACAAGTCCTCACACGGATGATCGAAGAGATCCCCCACTCGATCTATGTAAAGGTCGAAGATATCGAAGAGCTTCCCGGACTCGTACGTATCAACGCACATATTTGTGTCGAGAAAGATTCACAGAAGCGAATCGTGATCGGAACCGCTGGGAAAATGGTACAAGATATTGGGAGCGGAGCCCGTATCAAGATAGAAGAGCTCTATGGTAAAAAAAGTTATCTTGCTCTCCGGGTACGAGTCGATAAGAACTGGCGAAAGAATCCAGGAGTACTTCGTAGCCTCTTCTCCGATGCTTAAAATATCAGCTCGAGGGGAATACGCTCTTCTCCTGATACGACTCCTTCGTACTACGGGAACTCGTTTGACACTACATACAGCGGCAGAAAAACTCTGAGTTTCTGAGTGATTTCTGAGAAAAATAGCGAATACTCTAGAGAAAGTAGGATATATCCAATCTTTTGCGGGACGACATGGAGGAGTGGAGGTAGTGCCAGAGAGTATATCGGTGTATGACCTACTTCGAGCCGTCGGAGAAGATCTATCTCTGACCGCCTGTACGGGAAATCATCCATGTGAAATCTCAGAAAACTGCGGAATATCTGATATATTTAAACAACTTCAGCGATGAATTGATTCGCTTCTCAAACTCAATCGACTCTAGATGCCTATGATGCCTCAGCAAACTCTTTTGCTCTCTCTCGGGCTCGAGGCCAGTGACCTGTACTCGATATCCCGAAAGAGATCTCTGATCGCATCCAAAATGGTATCGTTCTCGATATCGGATCGGGAGGAGGTCGACTCATAGATCTGTACGAACTGTCAGAAGATACTTACACTGGGATAGATGGTTCCGTAGAGCTCGTCAAAGTGGCTCGGGAGAGGTATCCAAATCATACCTTTCTTGTTCGTCGGTTGGAGGACGGGTGGGATCTACCCCGTAGGCAATTTGACTGTATCATAGCACTAGCCAGCTTTCATCATCTTTTAGATATCGAGAGCCAGCGAAGATTTCTCGCTCAAGTGTATGATACTCTTTGTCCAGGATGAGTGGCAATCATGACAAATTGGCGAGTACCCGCAGGACACCCTACTCTTTCTGGTTCACCCCAGATACACCAGGTATCCCTCGGAGTAGGAGAACGATACTACTATGCTTTTTTTGAAGAAGAACTTCGACAACGTATCGAAGAAGCTGGATTTTTGAATATTACTCAGATGCTCACACGCGATCAGAAAAATATTCAGAGCTATTTCTTTAAGCCAGACACCGAGCCCTCGCTATAACGGACAAAGAGAGATTCGTATATATCTCGAGGAAGGAGTACGAGATCTTTTATAAGCTCAAAAAGTACTCGTACCAATAAACCTACTGAGTCTAAAGTACCCACAACAATCCCAAGACTATCTTTAAAAATATTTTTCCCAAGCTCTTCTTCGAGACCCGAGAGAAACGAGAGTCGATCCGAAAGAAATACACCTGGTTTGAGTGTCCAACCAGCATCATAGGGATCTATTTTCAGAGTGGTACGAAGCTCTTGGATATCTCATTGAGCGAGCTCCCGTATCCTTCCAGCAAGACCGAGAAGCTCTCGTATGATATCATCCGAGAGGACGGCGTTTTCTTTTTGAGTGAGAGAATTTCTCAGTCCATCGACACTCTGAGCGGTCTCTACGTGGGCGAGCAGAGTTTGGATCTCCTTTTTAGTAAATTTCTTTCCGAGGGAGTGGATTTCCGAAAGAACGGTAGCTTCGAGCTCTCGTTTTTTTGTTTCGTGCCATATACCTACTTCGGGTCCTGCAGAAGGTATTTTTGGATATGATTTTTCAGTATCGAAAGACATGTTGCTAGGGGCTAGAAGGAGGAGTCTCTGTATTTTCTGGGGAGGGATCTGGAATGGCTGGAATTTTGAGAAGTTCAGATCGAGCCTGGTCAGAGAAAAACCCACCAATATCAGATCCTACGACAAATTCGAGATGTTCACGAGCGAGAGTATATTCTTTTTTATCGATATACAAACGTCCGAGCATCAGATGAGCGAGGGGACTTTTTTCTTCTATCTGGAGTGCGGCAGCGAGAAAGGGCTCAGCTTCCGTGT
>JANOQA010000107.1:0-3253 GCA_031422145.1 bacterium
ACGACAAATTCGAGATGTTCACGAGCGAGAGTATATTCTTTTTTATCGATATACAAACGTCCGAGCATCAGATGAGCGAGGGGACTTTTTTCTTCTATCTGGAGTGCGGCAGCGAGAAAGGGCTCAGCTTCCGTGTGTTCACCAGCAAGACGACGTACTTCTCCTGAAAAAGCCAAAATCTTGGAGCTTTGGGGAAAACGAATAATTCATTTGTCACACCAGAGTCGAGCTTTTGAAGTTTCACCGGACTCGAGCGCTATAAAAATAGCAATTTCATAGTCTTCCTCGGTTGCGTCTGCTTCATCCAGAAGATATCGAAATATTTTAAAGGCTCATCGAGTATCTCCGAGGAGCGTATAGTTATATATCAGTCGACGTTCGAGCTCAGTTTTTGGTGTGTATCCACCGAGTACTGCCGTATTGAAGTAGAGATTGGAAGTCGAGTAGTCTTCTTTGTAAAAGTGTATGACACCGAGCATATATACGATATCCATCTCTTTTGGAGAGAGGGTATATACTTTTTCCAAAGACTTTGCGGCAGTGACGTAGTCTCCGAGTTCAAAGGCACTATAACCAAGGATTTTGAGTACAGACTGGTAGTCAGGACGACGCTCTACTATGGATGAAGCCAGAGTAAACGAAGCTAGAAAAGATCCTTGCTCAAAAAGTTTTCCAGCAATGAGAGCTTCCTGAAAAGAGCTATCCGCATCGGGAGGGAGTGGGGTAGAAAGTATACCTGCCAGAGCCGATATATGTGGCTCATTTCCCGTATACGCACGTATCCTTTCGCTGCAGGTTTTAAAATCTTTGGTGCAGGCGAGAACTACTCGGTAGTAGGCCTTGGTACCTTCTTCGAAATTACTTTTTTCGAGGATAGCCGCTTGGTCAGATCTCTGAGCATCGAGCATAAACGAAGATATATACTGGAGTTTGATACTCTCCGTAAGACCTCGAATATCCAGGAGTGAAAAATATCGATAGGCTTCGGAGAATTTCTTGGTTTCGAGGTGAGCACTCGCAAGCTTGAGAGCGAGAGTCGGATCGGTATTTGCTTTTTCAAAAGCATCAGAATAATAGCGAATAGCTCCTTCGGCGTCATTTCGTGCTCGGTAGTAGTCTCCTTTTCGGATGAACGTACGTAGAGCTACTCGACGCCTCGCTATATCCATACGATCGCTCAAGTTGGATTCGGGAGATTCTTCTATATCCTGGCCGGAGGAAGCTTTTCCAGAGTCATCTTTTGGTGTCGTAGGTTCACTATTTTTTCACCCGCAGGAAACGAGTATGAGAGAAAGGAAAAATAAGGAAAAGAGGCATTTCATACAAAAAGTGTAGATCAAAGATGATTTTCCTCAAATCAATATTTGACTTCGACGACGAGTTTTATACTCTATCGACGAAATGTTCATATGAATATTTGGAGAGATGGCAGAGTGGTTTATTGCAACAGTCTTGAAAACTGTCGTGCCGCGAGGTACCCTGAGTTCAAATCTCAGTCTCTCCGCCATTAAAAAATTAAAGATTCCTGAGCGATCAGGGATTTTTTTGTAGTGAAACATGCTTAATTTCCCAGAGGGAGTAAAATAATTTTGCAATTCAAATCTCCCACACTAGACTCACCACATCTCCCTTACAAGACTTACTATGCAATTCCTTTACCTCACCCTCATCGCTATTCCATTCTTCTTCATGATTGATATGGTCTGGCTCGGATTTATAGCAAAAAGCTTTTATGCTGAGCAACTCGGACCACTCCTTCGTCCAGATATCAACTGGGTCGCAGCTGTGGTATTTTATATGATATTTATCTTGTGACTCGTACTTTTTGTCATTTCCCCGGCTCTCGAGGAACGGTCTTGGATGAAAGCCCTCCTGTATGGAGGAGCATTTGGTCTCGTATGCTACGCTACGTATGACCTCACCAATCTCTCCACTCTCAAGAACTGGCCGCTCCTGCTGAGTCTAGTAGATATGGCGTGGGGTATGTGTCTCGCTGCCTCTGTCTCGGTGATTACCTACGCGATCGCTACTCGATTTAATATATAATTTTCTCTATGTATTCCCCTGGTACTCTGTATCGCCACTATAAATGAGGACTTTATGAAATAGTCACTCTGGCTCTCGATGAAGCTACTCAAACCCCCGTTGTAGTGTATCGATCTCTCGAGGAGCCAGAAAATATATGGACTCGACTACTTTCGGTGTTTATAGAGTCCGTGACTCGTGAGGATGGGATAACTGAGCCGAGATTTGCTCGTATACCAGAGAGAGGATCTATAGAAGGAAAGATCAGTCTCTTGTATGTGACACACTCCTCGATGACAGAGGCTGAACGGATTTCACAGGAGCTCCTCCAATCAAAACTCATTGCTTGTGTCAACTATTTCCCGATCGAGAGTGAATATGAGTGGAAGGGGGAGATGGTACGGACGAAAGAGGTCACTACTCTCTTTAAGACGTCGATCGCCCAGAGTGAAAAAGCAAAGGCTCATATCCAGTCCTCTCATGCCTACGAGATACCGTGTATCCTCACCTTTGAGGTATCGGCGAATGCAGAGTACGCTGCATGGATCGAACAAGCGGTGACTTCGTAGGATGAAATACATGCAAATAATTTGCATTTTTCCCCTATTTTCACCATAATCCCGTCGCTCGGTGGGTTACTCAAGTGGCTGAAGAGGCGGGTTTGCTAAACCTGTAGGGTGTCGAAAGACGCCGCGAGGGTTCGAATCCCTCATCCACCGCCATGTAAATAAAATGTATTTTCATGGGCCTATAGCTCAGTGGTTAGAGCAGTCGGCTTAAAGTAATGAAGCTAAACTAGATTTATAGTATGCTTATTTACTAAGGGCATTTATGGGAGTAATTTCATAAAGTAAATCTGTCAAATTCGGGGAAACCTTCATCGTATGATATGGCAATCCCGAGCCAAGCTCCGAAAGGAGAAGGTGTAGAGACTAGACGGCAGATACCCCAAGTGGGTAAAGGGATAGTCCAGACCACGAACTCGAAAGAGGCGATGAAAATCGAAGTGGGATGCATAACCGATTGGTCCCTGGTTCAATCCCAGGTGGGCCCACCATATATACTCTAAGATGCTCCTATGAAAGTGGGGGTATTTTTTTTAAAGGGATTCCCCCCTTGCAATATATAAACGGAGAGTAAAATATTTTTCAGTAATATTCTTAACTTCCGGTCATGAAACTAATTGAATCAACAATTCCTTTTTTTGAAGGTACTTCTTTTACTTGTC
>JANOQA010000108.1:0-2032 GCA_031422145.1 bacterium
TGTATCCAGATCTGGATACATTATTTTGAGTAATATTTTGGTAGCGTCACGGAGAATCGAACTCCGATTACAGGAATGAGAATCCTGTGTCCTAACCGTTAGACGATGACGCCAAGAGAATACGAGAGATTTTCTCAAGTATTCTACGTGTATTAGATCTTGACCCGTATAAGAGTCCCGTCTTTGTGAGTAAACTTCCCAAAAGCGATCATGATGAGATCTATGAGAGTCCAGATCCCGAGACCCCCGAGAGTCACGATCATGAGAAGTCCAGTCCCGATCTTTCGGTTGTAAAACCGATGTACTCCGAGAAATCCGAGGAAAAAAGCGAGCACCAGAGTGATCATCCATTCTGGATTTATATTTCCAGCGATTTGATTGATATCCTTCATGATAGGGGATTCCATAGGACTCACTATTTAAAACTAATAGGCTACTTTTTGAGATCAGAAGTGATACCCATAGATCGAGCTGAGCCAGCTACGATACTCTTTGCCATTTCGAGGCTATTTGCGTTGAGATCGACCATCTTGAGCTCCGCTATCTTAGCAAGCTGAGCATCCGTGAGGTGAGCAACTTTCTCTTTATGAGGAAGTTTTGATCCACTCTTGAGACCAAGCTCAGTCTTGATGAGGTAGGTCATCGGTGGTTGTTTGGTATAAAAATCAAACGTTCGATCATCATATATATTGATGACTACGGGGAGGACCATTCCCATTTTATCTTTGGTTGCTTCGTTGAATTGTTTACAAAAATCAGCGATTTGTATACCAGTTGGACCGAGGGCGGTACCGACGGGAGGAGCAGGATTTGCCATTCCAGCCTTGAGCTGGAGCTTGACTACTTTGCTCGGGGTTTTCTTTGCCATAGTGGGAAAATAAATATTTGGAAGTGTTTTTCTTGATTCACAGTCAGAAAAACAAAAATGTCTGAAGCTCGTGTATGATATGGAATTTTACATAAAATCAACCAAATCTTCTCTAAAAAAATCTATCTTGAGACGAAAACTCTCCTTCTATTTGCCCGACCTTCGAGTTTCGCTATACTCTCACTCATGACGATCCAATCCAGCCAGGCTCATTCAGCTCCCGCCAAGAAACAAAAGGTAACTCCGGATCGACTCGTGACTCCTGGGGTTTCGGGGACAGAAATCACCGAAGAAGTCACGCTCCGTCCGAGTTCACTGGATGAATATATCGGTCAATCCGCTCTCAAAAAGCACCTTCGAGTCGCTATCGAGTCTGCCAAGATCCGAAAACATCCTCTCGAACATCTCCTTTTTTATGGTCCACCTGGACTCGGAAAGACGACTCTCTCGCAGATCATTGCTCGTGAAATGTCGAGTGAGCTCCGCTCGACGAGTGGTCCCGCTATCGAAAAACAGTCCGATATCGTCTCGCTCCTCACGAGCCTCCAGGAGCATGATATCCTCTTTATCGACGAAATACATCGACTCAAGCCTCAGATCGAAGAAATCCTCTATGGAGCAATGGAAGACTATCAGATCGATATCATGATCGGATCAGGAGCGGGAGCGACCAGTATCAAGATGGATATCCCAAAATTTACTCTCATAGGTGCTACGACCAAGCTCTCCAAACTCACTGGGCCTTTACGAGATAGATTTGGAAATGTGCTCAAGCTAGATTTTTATGAGATTGGAGAACTCGAGCGGATCGTCGAGCGATCATTTCGTATATTTGGGGTATCGGGAGCCCGAGAGATATACGAGTTTGTCGCCGCAAAGAGCCGAGGGACTCCTCGTATCGCCAATCGCTACGTCAAAGTCCTGCGAGACTATGCTACGGTAGGAAAAAAGATCGAGGTACTGAGCGTCGCCGAAGAAGTATTTCGAGATCTCGGGATCGATGATGCAGGACTCGATGGACTCGATCGCAAAGTCCTCTCGGTATTGGCTGGACAGTTTTCAGGTCGACCAGTCGGACTTGGGACACTTGCCTCCATCGTCGGAGAAGAAGAATCCACTCTCGAAGATGTCGTAGAGCCCAATCTCCACAAGATCGGATACCTC
>JANOQA010000109.1:0-2216 GCA_031422145.1 bacterium
ACCAAGACTGACTTTGGGAAAAGTATCAGTACGGGAATTTGTATTTCTCGCGAGACAGATAATCTGGACTTTTTTTGCCCCTTGATCCATGAGTATACGGGCACACGCGGCGAGAGTGGATCCACTCGATAGGACATCATCAAGGAGAAGTATCGTCTTTCCGGTGATATCCATGGACCTCGCAGAAAATATATCTCGGACATGATCTATTCGCTCCGACTTGCTCAGATGTGCTTGATGAGAAAAAGAGATACGTTTCCTCAAAAGTCTTTGGACCGGGATACGAAGATAGCTACTGAGAGAGTCTGCAAAGTCAGCAGCTGGGTTGAATCCTCGTACTATATACCGGACCAGGTCGCTCGGTACATAGGTCAGGATATCGGGATGAAGAAAATGTGAGGGGAGGGCGGATCACACCTGACTGAGTTTTGTTCATACTCCTCGCATACGATGATATTTCCACTGTTGTATATGGAACTGTACCTCCGAGTAATCATACATCACTCCGATATCTTGGACTATTTCTCCGAGGGGAGTTCTCCGGTACAAATACCCTACTTCTCGAGCTCTCGGAAGGGGAATTCCCTCAGAAAAATTTTCATATCCAAGACATTCTCTCGCGAGTACACGAGCGATACTAGATATCTTGGGCCACATCGATGAGTGTCATGACGCCAAATCCAGTCCCGTCGGCGGGAAATATGCCCCAGGGTTTGGAGCGGTAGGCGGGGCCGGCTATATCAAAATGTACATATAGAGTATCGCTCTGTGGGAGAAACGCTGTGATAAAAGCAGCTCCGAGACTTGATCCTGCTTTCATATCTGAAGATATATTTTTGACGTCAGCGATCGTAGATTTGACAGACTCTCTCATACGAGCATCGAGTGGTAGGTGCCAGAGCTTCTCGGGACGACTCAGGGATCTTTGAACTATCTTTTGTATGTAGGATACATCCGTACCAGATACTCCCGCATAATCAAATCCCAAAGCGTGGATACACGCTCCCGTAAGAGTAGCGATCGTACATATGCGATCTGGCTTGTAGGTGAGACCTACATAGGAGACGAGATCCCCGAGGACGAGTCGACCCTCCGCATCAGTATGGTGTATCTCTACGGTTTTTTTATTGTGAGCTCGGACAATATCGAGAGGCTTTTGAGCCGATCCACCGGTCATATTTTCGACGAGACCGACTGCTCCGACGAGAGGGATATCACTCTCTATTTGATCGAGATACCAAAAAGCGGCTATTACACTCGCGGCACCCGCCATATCCATCTTCATATCGTGCATTCCGGTATCGGACTTTATCTGTATTCCTCCACTATCAAACGTCACTCCTTTTCCTATGTGAGCGAGTTTTGGTGGAGTAGTATCTGAGATATTTTGCTCGAGTATGATCGATATGGGTGGATGATCAGATCATTGTCCTACTCCAATGATCATACCCATACCCTCTTTCTTCATAGCAGCTTGATCGAGTACACGAAGCTTGGTCCTCGAGCTCCAAGAAAGCCCCTGTATGAGAGAGGTGAGGGCTTCAGGATATTTTTCATTAGGGGGGAGATTGACGAGATCACGAGCTCCATAGATCGCCTGGATACGGAGATGAGCCTGTTCTTCTCTCTCTGTTGGGACTCCATGGATGGCATGGGAGAGATTTTTAGGTTCCGAGAGGAATTTCTCAAATTTGTATACTCCGAGTCCAAATGCTTCTACTATTTCAGCTCGATCGAGTGATTCCCCTATGTAGAGGGTAGTATTCACTTCGAGAGATCGAGCTTGTTCTGCTACTTTCTCGCTCTGATTTTCTGGAGCCAGGAGACAGAGAATTTTTATATTCTGGGAAGTTTCAAAATTATACATTCCTCCTTTCTTTTGGAGTTCTTGTATCTGTATATCTCGATCTTTTGTGCGAAGTATATCTGGAAGAAGATCAGTAGGACCCAAGACAATATAGAGATCTCTCTCTGGAAGAGTAGTCGTATAGACGGGGCGAAATAGAGTGAAAAGCATAGTTTATTTACGGATTTGAAGATAGCTTATAAAGAAAAGTCCAGAAAAGAAAAGAAGAAGAAGCGAAAAATGAAGTATTCCAAAAATAGAAAACCACCACGCGTACATTCCAGTGAGTACTACTGCCAAACCTATAGCTACCGTTTGTACGATATACTCATCATAGGTATGTTTGCTTCGAAATATCCTCCCAACCAAA
>JANOQA010000110.1:0-12514 GCA_031422145.1 bacterium
ATCCGAGAGTTTGAGTAAAAATACAGTCTTGAAAAGGACTCATCGAGAAATCTATAAGACCTTTTTGGTTTTTACTCCAACTCTCGGATCAAAAGAGATCGAACCTATAAAAAGCGTTCGATACTTTCCTCTATTAGATGCTCAGATATGGCTCATCATCCATGAAAACCATAGAGTATATTTTTCGTCAAATCCAGATATATATATTCCATTTCAGGTAGCCCCTACCGAGGGTGCTGACATTCGTCATGTCATTCAGAAAATCTTTCAGGAAAAATATCAGATTATCCTATCCGTCCGCCCTCCCCATAGAAAATGCTTTGTAGGATGAGTCCCGACTCTCCTCATATACGCACAGGTCCAGCAGGGTACCCACTCCTGGAATGTACATCAAAAGTCCGATCTTCAGTCTTGGGAGAAGGGTCTGTGATATACGAGCGGTCTCTAGCGAAATCTCGCTATACACCAAATCCAAAGCCCGCTGAGGAGGATCATGGACGAACCAATCCCATATCAGAGTGCGGTATAGGAAAATGAGAGAAACGGCATCAAGGATATAATCCCCCAATATCCGACTCCGATCATAAGGATGATGATAGTAGCAGAGCTTGTGAGTATCAATCCAAGAGTGATCCAGGTAGATCGTCGTACTACATCAGAAAGAGCTCCAAGATAGGTATAGAGTTTTTTCTTGATGGTGATACTTTCTTTCATCTGCTCCAGGAGAGAAAGTGAGGCAAGGACCGCGTATACACCAAGAAATATAAAAAATACGAGGAGAGCCTGGAGGAGTTTATTTGCTACCTCTTGGACAAGCAAGACAATCTTTCCGACATCGACAAAAGATACATGAGGTCCGGTGGCTCATATCATAGCTATCTTAAACTGCTCGATATCATCGACTCGATCTGCCATGAAAAATGTCTTAGGAGCTCCTGCAAATCCTGTGGGACTTACCTGAAAGTAAAAAAACGGCTGAAATCCCGTAGTTTTTGCACTCTCTCGGATATTGACGATCGTCAATTCAAATTCTCTTCCAGAAAGAGAAAATACGATACGATCCCCAATTTTTACTCTCAGTCGTTTCGCAAATCACTCCTCCACAGAAACTTCTTTTTCCCCAATTTCTGATTTTCCTTCGAGAAGCGGAACATCTTTGAGAGGATTGGTCGTGATAGAAAACTCTCTTCTGAACTCTCCTCCAGGGGTAGGTGTCCCGATATGATCGGCGAGGGATCTATCGTTGATACGTACCACTCTAGCCCGAAGAATACTAAATACATCGGCCTCTGGAAAAGTAGATCGTACTTTTTGTTCGTCAGTTTCTAAGATATTTATAGCGTAAATATTGGTACTCGAGTCTCTATCGACGCTCAGACGCTCGGTAAAAGTGAGAGTAATAGCAAAGAATATCCCCATTACTCCTCCAGCTATCAGGAGAAACAGTGTCATGAGTACCGCCGGTGAGCCAGGACGGATGATAGAACGTATCCCATCATACCAAGTAAAAAGATGCATTCGTGTATCTCCTCGAGAAAAGTATTTTCAAAGGAGCTTTCCAAATGAAACCCTGTATATTCATCCGAGAATATACAAGATGATACTCAGGAGGAGTATCCCACCTACTACGATACTTACGGAGCGTACTAGATCAAAGATAAACGAAAGAAATCCAAAGACTCCTAGAAAAGCGGCTACTATTCCGATGCCTCGTATCCAGTAGGCATGCTGTATCTTTCCATCTGGACCTTCTGCTATAAATGAGAGAGTCTTTGGGAAAATCACTGAGAAAAATAACACTCCGAGTACTCCGATAGCATACCAGACAGGACTCCACTCGAAACGAAATTCAGAAGCACCTGGGATCTCAGTGGCGAGGTCCATGAGAGCCAGTCCGAGTCAGAGTGTTACACAGAAGGCAGCTATCAATATCGCGAGTATAGTAGCGAGCAGTGGGAGAGCTTTACGTAGACGAGTCAGTCCGAGCATACCTGCCGTACGCATGAAAGGGATAATTTTTTGGAGGAAGATGGTGTATCCATTGGCGAGAGTCACCGCTGCAAATACCACACTACACAAGAGTACCAGAAGTGTATATCTCCCAAACTCAGCGATAGCCTCATTGACTCGAGAAGCATTTGTTCGATAGGAGTTTACCCGAAAACGTTCATCCTGAGGAGATCATTTTGGTCAGCGAATACTCTCATACAGTCTATCAGTGAGAGCATCTGAGGGAGACTGTATGAGAAGAGTCCTCTCATACCGAGCTCCCCTCTCTAGAAACGAGAGATCTTTCGTGAGGGATTTCGGTACGACTAGGAGATATCCCTCATCTCCAAATGATATACCGAGTTCACTCGTCTCCTGGATCACGGCGGTGATCGGGAGGAGTACACCATCGAGAGATATCTGACCACCCGACGCAAATCTCTCGATCACATTTGGAGTCACGGCGAGTCCAGATCTTGGATCAGAGGCTCATGAAAATGTGGTAATCTCAAATACAGATCGGAGTGGATATACTGGATCCACGATCACGAGCTTTACGAGTCCAGTCTTTCCCTCTCGATCAAAGAGAGTAGTTTCTAGATTTACCTTCTCTGAAAATTTGAGACTTTCTACGTCAGAGAGTTTTGACTCGATCGCTTCTCGTAGACTTCCTGTAAAAGAATTACGAGCTTCGATGGCTATATCTCCCCCAAGGAGAGGGCGAGTCTCTCGTGCTACACTTTGTTCGACATTGACGACAAGCTCTTGGATCGCGAGCACTCCAAACGAAGCAAAAAATGCCACAAAAAACATCGAAAAGAGAGCTTTTGGATGAGCAGTGATGAGAATTTTGAAGATTCTATACATAGGAGGAGTTACAAGCTTGAAGGGTTCAGATTCGCGTACGGGCACTTTCTTCGAAATCACCATAATCAATGAGAAGTTCTTCTCATTTTTGTATCCTGCGTATAGCTACGATATAGTATCCTCTATCATTATAGAGTTGTTGTATATTTGGAATATTTGAGTGATTGGCAAACCGAGTCATATCAAAGTCTACATGCCATTTCTGGGTATGTGTATCAAAATGACCATGGTGCTGGATTTCTCTTTTTTCAGAATCTGAGAGATCCTGAAACTGTTGCTCTGTTAGATTTATATCGAGAAGTGGACTGGCTTCAGCAATACAAAATCCTATCTCTATATCCTGATAGGTAAAACATCATATTCAGTGAATATTTGATGGGGCGAGGAAGTATTGAATATGTACCATAGATTAAAACGACATATTATTTTATAGACAACGTACTCCTTGTACAATTCTATTTTCAGGAAATTCATTATTTTTCTTTTAATTTCAAACATTCCTCGGTAGGATAGATCTATGTATATTTGTACAAATTGTTCGCACACTCTTTTGAAATGGACGGGAAAATGTCCCAGCTGTGGATCTTGGAATACTCTCGTAGAAAAAGAAGGGGCTAAAAAAGTAGGCCGACTCACCAAAGAAGGGGCTAAAAAGACGATTTCTTCTCTCGATATGAACGATGGAGGAATACTGGGAGAAGCCCGCTATCATATAGCCTCGAGCGAGTTCGCGAGTGTGCTCGGAGGTGGAATAGTCCCGGGATCTTTTATCCTCCTCTCGGGAGAGCCCGGTATCGGTAAATCTACTCTCACGCTCCAGCTCGCTGACTGGTTTAGTCAGGGGGAACAAACCGCCCTGTATGTAAGTGCCGAGGAAAATCTCTCTCAGATATCAGCTCGAGCGAAACGTATGGGTATACAAAACTCGACCATTCGACTCCTCACAGAAAGTGTATTTGAAGATATACTCGAGACGATACTTACGGACTCGAGCTCTCTCGTCATACTCGACTCGATCAGTGTGTTTCAGTCCACTTCTCTCGAAACCAATGCTGGATCTACGGGTCTCGTACGATCTATGGCAGAAGTACTCATGCAAACCGCCAAAAAGACGGGAAAGACGATCGTCATCATCGGACATGTAACTAAAGATGGAGCTATATCCGGACCAAAAGCACTCGAACATCTCGTAGATACCGTCCTCTTCCTCGAAGGATCTAAATACGAAAACTATCGTATCCTTCGAGCTCTCAAAAATCGTTTCGGTCCTACCGATGAGATCGGACTCTTCCAAATGACGGAGAAATGACTCATCGATATAGCAAATCCAGGAACAGAATTTATCAGTAATACTCGAAATACCTCAATAGGATCAGCTCTTTCTATGACGGTCGAGTGAAATAGACCCCTTCTCGTAGAGATCGAAGCCCTCACGACCTACACAAAATTTGGCTATCCAAAACGCTCGAGTCGTGGTATCAATACAGGAAAGCTCGATCTCGTGATCGCGGTACTTTCAAAATACTCTGAAACGAAACTCGAAAACTACGATATATTTGCCAATGTAGGCCGATGACTCCAGATCAATGAGCCAGCCATAGATCTCGCTCTCGCGGCAGCCATACTAAGCTCTAAGATAGGCGTACCTCTCGGTAATAAAATATTCATCGGAGAGCTCTCACTCACTGGATCTATACGTGCCATAGTCTCGATAGAAAAACGAGTCGAGGAAGCTCGGAAACTCGGATTTACTGAGATATATATCCCCGCTAGTACAAAAATTTCTCCAAAACTTGAGAAATCCGTAGTCCAGATCGGACACGTCCGTGAACTGGAAAAACATATAAAAAGACCACTATCCGAATAAATCTATCGAAGTTTCCGACTCACATAATATAACCCCCCTACACACAGAGAGCATAGGAGAAATGGCAAGTGTATCTCGATATATTTGACCGAGAGTATGCCCTGCATGAGACCAAGTATAGCTACACTTGCTACGAGACCGTATACTGCCGCTCCGATAGATTTATATTTTGAGGTTTCCAGTTTGAGAAAATAATACCCATCCATCAGATTGACCGCAATACCAAATACAAGTCCGATAGTCACGGCAAGGAGAGCAAGAAAGATTGGAGACTCGAGATATATGATCAAGTCGATCAGACCGGTAGAAGCGAGGATTATCAGCCCGAGAAGAGCCAGAGATATGCGATAATAGAGAAATCTCTTTTCCTGAAACTGCATACTCCATATATTTCCGATGATACCTCCAAGTGTCGCCCATACGAGCACGAGAGATGCGTCTGTAAAACTCTTTCCAAAGTGTTCCACGGATACTTCGACAAATATCTGAGCGAGAGCCGTGATCACCGCCCAGAGACCAGCCGTCACGATGATCGGTACTCCGAGCTTTTGTAGGATATCTCCTACTGCCTCTTTATACTGAGAAAATTTTAGAGAGAGACCCGTAGGTACCTCTCGAAGGAAGAAGGCAAAAAATATACCCGGGATCGTACAGCTGACGAGTATCCAAAATCCAGTGATCCCCATATTTTCAGCTACATAGGAGCCTCCTACCGAACCGATCAGTGTAGCTACTACAAAAGATATGTTAGCCATCGCAGCGACAAATGTATCCGGGAATCTATCGAGTTCTATGATAGAAGGGAGGATGACATTCTTCGTAACGAGATAGAGAGCTCATCCAAATCCGACTCCAAGAGCTCCAAAGAAGCCCGCTATGACTCCTCCTTCAGATATCGTAGATCCGAGTCATAAAAAAAGAAGTCCCAACAGGCAAGATAGAAATGCTACAAAAGTACTATATCGAACCCCGAGCGAGCCTACGATGAGTGGACCAAAGAAAAAGGCAAATACACCTCCTCCTGCCAGTACAGCACTGATAGACTCTAGATTTACACCTGGAAAAGAAAGGAAGAGCGTCCAAGAAAAAAGCTTAAACCCTGCTACGATAGCCGCCGAAAACGAGAGAAATACGAGAGAGAGGAGGAGATTTTTATATCGCATGAGATTATTCTGGAGAACGTTTACCCGACCGAGAAAGTCGAATATTTTTATGTATAGCCTCTCGAGTGGAAGTTTTTTGGATATCGATCGTATGAGATATCTTTTGGATCTTCTCGACATACGCATCAAAATCTCGAAATACATCCATCAAGATATAAAATAAAGGTACTCCGATCAATAGTCCTATAAATCCCAGAAAATGCTCTGATAAGAGGAGTATAATAAAAGTCACAAACACTGGAAACTCCATATAGGATGAGACAATCTTTGGATTGAGATAATACGCCTCTATTGCATGCACTACCGCTACCATGATGACAATAGCTGCCACTACGTTCATCCCTCCATAGTTAAATCCGATGAGAAGTATCGGCACGGAAGATATAAAAAATCCAAGTACTGGTATAAATCCAAATATAAATACGATCACCGCTAGAGTCGCAATAAAAGGAAAAGCCTGGCCACCATGAATAAAACTGATCGCTAAAAGACCAAGCGTAGTGAGAATAGCATTGGCAAGAGCAATGATCGCCTGAGCCTTGAATATAAGTCAAAATCCCTTTCCAATCTTTTCAAAGATACCGCTAAATTGATCGTGGAGAAAGGCAAAATTTCCGTTTTTTATACGATCCATATATCCTTCGATCTTTGGACGATCTATGAGAAACACATAGCTCAATATGAGAGCTATGATAATCTGAGCGATAAATATACCCGCACTCTTAAGATTTTCGTATATATTTTTGAGCGAGTTTTCTATATTCCCCTTTGTGAGTACGCCAGAGAGAGCTTCGTCGAGTCAGAGATCAAAATTTACCTGAGACTGAAGTGTTTCAGCTCATGACTGGATCTGACTCGTGATCTGAGGAGCTACTTTTGCGAGTCACTTTATCTCGATGAGAAGCTGTGGTACGAGACCGTAAAGTACGGTAGATATAATACAAATAAAAGCCACGTAGACGACACTAATAATGATCGGAAGCTTATTAATCTTTTGTAGTATTTTCCCGAGGATGGATTTTTTGGTATTTGACTGAAGTACCGTGAATCGGTCTCTAAAAAATTTCGATAGATCCTGAAAAAGAAAGGCAAAGAGAAAGGTAAAGAGAATGATGAGAAAAAACGACTGAAGCGTATAAAGCAGAAGTCCAAGGAGAAGAAGAGCGATAAGTTTTTCAAAGAAATATCGATTGAATACGAGTTTCGCAATAAAAGGAAGTTTCATAGAAATAATTAAAAGATACCGACAGCGTCATCTACGGAGATGGTTCACTTTTTACCCGTCATTACTCCAAATCGTACCTCTCGGTGTATTCAAAAACACTCCGTGATAGCTCACGCTACGAGTCATCGAAGCTCCGGTATATCGAGCTTTTTTTGGTCAAAGCTTCCTACGAAAAACTCGATATACGTATCCTTCAGCTGGAACACACCAGTCTTGAGAGCGGTCACAAGTATGGCCGTCTTTGGCTCTTTGCGAAGTCGCTCGATGAGTGTCACAATAGAAAAATCTACGGGTGAGTCTCCAGAGATAGGAGGACTCAGAACTTCTTCTTTTTGTATATCTTTTTGTGGTAATTTTGGTATCGATATGATTTCTTTCTCTATGATTTGGGGAGTTTTTTGAATGACCGAAGGAGTATCTGGTCGTGATATCTCAGATTTTTGTATGGCTCGTACCTCGTCTCATCCTTCTTTCGAAGCAAAAACACACGAAAGAGTAGTGATCTCTACGAGAATACCTCCATCCGGAAAATCTCGAAGTCTTGAATACGCTGTCGAGAAAGACTGAAATATAGCCGAAAGTTTTTGAAAAACCAAAGTATCCTTTTCTCCCATGAGTCGATCTCGGAGAATAAAAAGAAACTCCTCAATATACCGTCTCGGGTCGATAGACCGAGAACGAAGCATCTCCAGCTGGACCAGTATCTGAGCACGATCTCCTGCGAGGATATATCTGATTATTTGATCGATAAATTCGTCTCCTACGAGGGAAAGATTTTCTGTGATGAAATCATATGAGAGTTTACCTCCTACGCCATACTGTTCGAAAAGAGTCAAAGCATCTCGGAGGCCTCACTTCGCCAGTCGTGCTATGAGAGAGAGAGCTCTATCCTCAGCTTGGATATTTTCATTCTTTGCGACGTAGGCAAGTCGAGCGACGATATCTATCTCAGATATCTTTCGAAAATCATACCTCTGACATCGAGAGAGGATCGTCTCTGGTATTTTATGGATCTCGGTCGTAGCCAGGATAAATTTTACGTGGGCAGGAGGTTCCTCGAGAGTCTTGAGGAGGGCGTCAAAAGCTCATTTCGAGAGCATATGTACCTCATCGATGATGTATATTTTATAGGTTCCCTGATTGGGCTGGAATTGAGCCTTTTCGATCATCTCTCGGATATTATCGACTCCAGTATTGGATGCCGCATCGATCTCGATCACATCGAGCATACCTCACCTCGCAAATGCTTCACAGTGTATACATGTCCCACAAGGATCACCCTCCTCTGTGAGAGCTATACAGTTGAGCGATTTGGCAAGGATGCGGGCGACTGAGGTTTTACCAGTCCCTCGAGAACCACAAAAAAGATACGCCCCTACCGTCTTTCTCTGTCAGAGAGCCGAAGTGAGAGCCTGCTTTACAAATGTTTGACCCACGAGACTCGAGAAGTCTTTCGGACGATATTTCTGGTACAATGACATGTTACTAGTATACGTAAATTACAGGAAGTACAATCTGAGGTGTGACGAGTTCTATCAAGACTTTTAAAGTCTTTCAAAATCGAGTATCGTAGAGAGTTGTACTCACAGTACAGCGAGCGAGGCACATAAAACTTAAATTTGAAGATCGAGGTTTTCAGAGACCTTACCCCGTAACTTTCAGTCGTACTTTAATAGTCGGAGTTGCATCTGTCACAGGCATATGTTGTCCATCTTTTCCACAGGTTCCCCCATGAAAATGTCCGAGATCATCTCCTACCATACTCACGTCCTGGAGCATCTTTGGTCCATTTCCAGCGAGATTTGCTCCTCGGACCACTTCGGCCAAGACTCCATTTCGGATACGCCGGGCATGTTGCACCTTAAATACAAAATCTCCACTCGAGGTATTGACCTGTCCTCCTCCCATAGAAGTCACGTAGAGACCATCCTGCACCGAAGCAATGATATCTTCTGGTTTATCTTTTCCTGGAGCCATATAGGTATTTCCCATTCGGACGATCGTTTCATATTCGTACGTCTGTTTCCGAGCGTGTCCCGTCTTTGGAAGGGAGAGAAAGTCAGCGGAGCTCTCTTGTTGGAGATAGTTTTTAAGGATTCCATTTTCTATAAGTACCGCTTTTTCAGCTGGATTCCCCTCGTGATCCACTCGATAAAATCCTCGCAGACCTGGTAGAGTTGGATCATCGATGATGGATACTTTTTCATGAGCTACTTTTTGACCGATCTGTTTGGCGTAAACACTCGACCCTTGGAGATCTCCCTCGAGTCCATGTCCAACTGCCTCGTGTATGATGACTCCTCCCGCTTCACTCGCTATGACGATATCCATCTCTCCGGAGGGAGCCACTGGAGCCGAGAGGAGCTCATCGAGTCGAGCGATACTCGTCTCGAAAAGTTGATCGATAGAGACTTGAGAAAGACGAGACGTATCGTCGACTCCCGTGATAGACTGATAGTATTCTTGTTGTATATCATCCCGTGAGCCTGTGAGCATGAGAAAAAGTCGGTACTGATACTGACTATCTGACCCTCCAGCCGTACGAGAAGTGACCGCAATATATGATTTATTCCAAAATCCACCCCCTACAACATACGAGGAAATCCAGGGATATTTATGGAGGTATTTTTCACTCGCGAGTCGCACAAATCCAGTACACTTTTCTATATCTCCTCTACTATCTTTCTCTACACATTCGTACGAGAGTCATTTGGGTGACCAGCTCACCGGGTGGATAGGAAGATCGAGTGTGGACCCCATATCAAAAAATTCGTCGAGATCATCCAGAGATTCCTGAGCTCGGAAATACCTCTGTGTGCCCGAAGTCTGGAGTAGACTTACTCCACAGGTCTCAGATCGCCCCATGGGTTCAAATCGGCCATTTACTATACGAAATGTAGTATCGGTACTCTTTTCTATAAATATTTCTCGAGTATCTCCTGGTAAAATACTGAGTTTTTGATGAAAATAATGGTCTGAATAGGACATGGTCGTAGAAAATCAAAAATACAGATCATACTATACAAATCTTTTTGAATTTCAAAAGTGCTTTCTCGTGTATTTGCTGGAGTTTTTGAGAACATCGCCTAAAATAGATTTTTCTCCTTTTTCATATGATCGAATTCGCTCAAAAATGTATTTCCGAAGCTCTTGCAAAATGAGTACGTGCCCAGATCGTCACGAGCTCTTCGATAGAGTCAAGCTCCAACTATAAGCCCCTCACAGGAGATAGTGTCTACAACGAGAGTCATGCCGAGCATATCGTCCTAACGATCGAGTCCGACGGCAAAAAGGCTACTATTTCTCGAGCCTACACGAGATCACTCGATCCTCAGTCTCTCGTCCAAGAAGCGTTAGATCTCCTCGTCTACCCTACTCGAGATGATGCAGAAAGACTGCCTGTCGTATCCGATACTTTTTCTGGAGATGCTCGACTCTTTGATGTCTCAGAAGGTCATATTTGGCAAAAAACTCACTACGAAGATATTCTATCTTTTATGAGAAATGGTGGCTATGGAATAGAAAATCTCACGGTTTCCTTTGGAATATCTTCTCTTTCATTTAGTACCACCGACGGAGCTAAAAAAGAAAGTCATACTTCCGGATCAAGTATCGGTATAGCTCTTTTTGGTAATTTTGAGGATCGTGGAGACGCTCACTATCTCAGTCGTGATAGCGAATGACTTGTGAAATTTGATACAAATTGGATCGTACAGCTCCAAAAAGAGCTCGATGATCGACTCCATCACGCTCCGGCAACTTTTACGGCTGGCGCTCACTCGATAGCTCTTGACCCAGATACCGCAGCGTCCATAGTAGATGAGTATATGGGGCTTTTATCAGGATATGCTATCGCAGAGGGACTCTCCCCTTTTGCCCGAGAGGCTCTCGGGAGTGTTATCGCTCCTGATGGACTTACGATCAAGAGTCTGACCCATGGAGAGGGGCTTTCCGAGACGCAATATTTTGATCGAAACGGTATTACGAGTCTCGATCTCACCGTCATCGAAAAAGGTACTCTATCTACCCTATTTCTCAGCAAAGCGAGTGCTGATCGTCTTGGACTGATGCCCAATGGACAACCAAATCCACTCAATGTCATCGTATCTGGAACTCTCTCCGAGAACAATCTCCATGGGGTGAGTTTTCTCTTTACCAATCTCGCTGGGATGCATACGATCGATAGTGCTACTGGAAACTTTGCCCTCGAGGGAGAGGGTTACGAGATTAAAAATGGAAAAATTTCTCATTATGTAAAAAACGTCTGACTTTCTGGAAATATAAAAGAACTCTTTCTTTCTTTTTCTGGTATATTACCGAATACTCGAAACTATGGATCTACTCGTACGGGTACTCTACTATTTACATCACAGTCTATCACTCCTGCTGGATAAAATATGGATAGTATACTCCTTCAGATCACCACATTTCTCAGCATCACCCGTATAGATGTATGGGTATTAGTAGGGTTTCTCGTGATCGGAATAGTATTTCTGCTCATAGGACTTCAGCGAACCTACGAGGCATTTTTTGGACTCGTCGTAGGAGTAGCGATCTATCTCATGCTCACGGTACTTCTCTCTCCGGTATACCAGACGGCGGATACCGCAAAAGTACTCTGACCCACTCTATCAAATTTCTTGATTGGATCTTCGGCCTATCTGATATTTATACTTTTTATACTCACTCCGCTCTCCGGTGGGATTCGAATACCTCAGGCAGATCATAGTGTTCTCCGGATATTTGAGCACCTATTCCTCAACTCTCACAAGATCCTATTTTTCGGAGCTCTTCTCATAGGATTTGCAACAAAGACCTATATTTTTGGTATAAATACCGGATTTGTATTTCTTACAAAACTCACTATCTGGAGTGAACTTCTTCGAGGAGATGTATTTGGATATATATCGAGATATATCCAGCCAATTGTACTTTCATCGGTACTCTTTCTCCTCTACAAGATACTCTTTAGTGAGATCGTAGGAGCGATATTTTTTACGATACTTACCTATATTGGATCTCTGAGATTTCGACGTACTCAAAGTACTGAGTATGGAGCTGTATCTCATGGACATGAGACCGTATCAGATGAGGATCTATTTGGCCATGTAGATGAAGCTCATGAGG
Organism: bacterium; assembly: GCA_031422145.1. Taxonomy (GTDB): domain Bacteria; phylum Patescibacteriota; class Gracilibacteria; order BD1-5; family UBA2023; genus JANOQA01. The sequence continues at coordinate 12,239 of JANOQA010000110.1, forward strand.
ATCCACATGGAGGAGGGCATCATTAAATATTTGTAAAGCCATGCAGTACGTGATATCATAGATAAAATCTTCTATGAATCTCAAATCCGAAATAGCCTCTTTCGAGACCCTTGCTTACGTCGAAAAGGTAGAGCTCGTATCCTCTCTCTGTGCCCAACTCAAAAAAGACGCTCCAGGAGATGTCTATACCTTTCTTTACGACACCCTAAAAAAATCTGAGTCAAACATATCTCCAGAAATACTCGAGGAAGTGTATATTGCTATCATAAACGCTAT
>JANOQA010000111.1:0-2375 GCA_031422145.1 bacterium
CAATCAGAAAGATCTATTCATTCTGGAATAGCAAAATATCCATCAGAAAATACTTCAAGAGTTTTCACTTCACTAGTAGGAAATCGATAGAGTTTTATGTATTCTCAGGGAATATCTGTACCATCGAGTACTCAGTAAGAAATATATTTCCCCATAAACGGAGATAATTCTTGCTTGGTCAAACTAAATATTCACTCATAAACAGTAGAATTACTACGGAAACCAGAGAATCATTCCCGAATAGAGTGAAATAAAGCAAGAAGTAGTCTCTCGGTTAATATAACTCCGGTAGTATTCTGATATTCAGATTGCTTCTTGAGTATAGGGAGAATAAAGTCTCTAGCCTCGTCTACTTTTCAGACTCAAAATTTGAGTATAAAATTCCGCCTCAAATACGAAGTAATACTATCTACTACTTTATCATTTTTATAAATAGAGAGTCCGTTTATACGGAAGGATGAATCTCCAATTTGAGTGATAATCAAATTATTTCCAGAGATCCTACACACAACAAGAGTCGAAGAAAATCGATCTATTTTATTTAAAATATTGATATCAAACTCCCTATACATACTAACGATATATCTATTTAAATGTACAACTAAGTCCATGCCATTTTCTACAGATTCTGATGCTTTCTGTACAACAAGCCGAGATATAATCTCACCACCACTTTTACCATCATATATTTTACCACTCTTATCGGTTGCACCATCAGCAACTATGATAGTTTTTGAATTCGTCAATAAAAAATCCTCATTTTTATGAGCAATATTACCTTCTGAAAAACAAGTAAAATCTGAGAAAAGGTAGTTCATAATGATACAATGAGTTCTTTATTAGAGAGTTCCTGGGATTTGAAGTTTTTTGAGGTTTGTATATATTCGATATATTGAAAATAAGTATACTTAATTTGCCTCTTATTTCCAACAAGAGACCCCAGATAGTCCTCTCAATCCCCCAAAAACACATACGTCACTTCCGCAAATTCACCCGAATACGCGGAGTTGAGATACTCAGATTCATGAAAAACCTGTAAATGCACTCTTTTCGGTTTACTAACTCACTGAATATACTATAATTCGGTGAGTTACTCTCCCGAAAATATGATTTTACGCACTATTCAAGCAGATATCGAGGCTAAGCTCTATAAAGGGCGTGTCATCGTGATCTACGGAACTCGACGAGTTGGCAAGACTACCCTCGGCAAAGTTATTCTCTCAAAACACAGTAACACCCTCTATCTCAACTGTGACGAGATAGATATTCGCAGCGCTCTCACGAGCAAAACATCAACGGAGCTCAAGCGATTTATAGGAAACGCACAAGTAATCATGATTGATGAGGCTCAGCGCGTTCCAAATATCGGCATAACTCTCAAGCTTCTCATAGATACCTATCCAGAGCTTGCGATTATAGCAACGGGATCTTCGAGTTTTGATCTCGCTAATACTATTAGCGAGCCCCTCACTGGCAGAAAATATGAGTTTTATTTATTCCCATTTTCACTCTGAGAAATCCGGGCAAGCTCTTCTCCTCTCGAAGCAAATCGTATGGTCGATGATCTTCTCATCTATGGATCATACCCAATGATTTACACAGACTCTGATGACCGTATTACTCGACTCAAAGAGCTCATATGAGGATATTTGTTTCATGACATCCTCACCTATGAAAATCTGCGGCGTCCAGAGTTACTCGATCGGATACTCCAAGCTCTCGCCCTTCAAATAGGATCAGAAGTGTCCTATACCGAGATCGCGAACCTCGTAGGAACTGATAAAAATACAGTGATACGCTATATAGAACTTCTTGAGAAAACTTTTGTAATATTCAGAGTGCCGTCCTTTGCGCGCAATCTCAGAAATGAGCTCAAGAAGTCTCAAAAAATCTATTTCGTAGACCTCGGGATTCGTAATGCTCTGATAGGGAATTTTACTCCCCTGTCTGGTAGAACTGACATCGGAGCACTTTGGGAGAATTTTTGTATACTTGAGCAAAAAAAATACCTAGCGAATAATAATCTCCACGGAAAACTCTATTTTTGGAGAACCACTACTCAAAAAGAAATTGACTGTATCGAGGAAAGAGATGGGAAACTCAGGGCGTTTGAGTACAAATACTCTAAGAGTAATTTTCGCATACCAAAAGCCTTTTTAGAAGGATACCCAGATACGCAATATTCGGTGATAACTCGAGAAAATATTGTAGAGTACTACTAAACCTTACCGGGTTACTAGATAGACCTTGAAACCCTCAAAAGATATCATATACTCCTTAGTGGCCATCATTTATATATTCTTATTTCACTATGAAAAAACTTTTCTTTCTCATCCCTACTCTACTCCTCATATCGAGCTGTACCATGAATACTC